>CAZRLI010000087.1:0-7842 GCA_964600535.1 uncultured Steroidobacteraceae bacterium
CGCGGCGATGTCCTGGTAGAAGCCTGGTACGTTGATCACGCCGATGCGGTAGCTGCGCCCGCCACGCTCGATCGTGTGCAACGACTTCTGCGCCGCCTGCGCCTCGAGCGTGACCTTGTTGCGCGTGAAGGCGAGTGTCTTCTCCGCCGTGCCCGGTGCCGCGCCGCCCGGCAGGACGCGCAGGCGCACGAGCGTGCCGCCCTTGCCGCGGATCAGCTGCACCACGTCGTCGATGCGCCAGCCGATCACGTCGGTGAAGGCGCCGTCGTCGCCCTGCGCGACCCCGACGATGCGGTCGGTCGGCTTCAGCGTGCCGGCGACCGCGGCCGGGCCGCCCTCGATCACGTTCATCACGGTCACGAAATCGTCGATGAGCTGCAGCGAGGCGCCGATGCCCTCGTAGTTGAGGCTCATCTGGATGCGGTATTCCTCGGAATTGCGCGGCGAGAAATAGCTCGAATGGGGGTCGTAGGTGCGCGCGTACGCGTTCATCAGGTTTTCGAACACGTCTTCCGGCGACACCTGGTCGACGCGCTTCAGGACCCGGTCATACCGCTTGCGCAGCGTGTCGCTCGCCTCCGCCCAGGTCTTGCCGGCGAGCAGCAGGCCGAGTGCGTCGTTCTTGACGCGTTTCCTCCACAGTTCGTCGAGCGCCGCTTCCGACGCCAGCCAGTCCGCCTTGCTGCGGTCGAACTCGAAGCTCTCGTTGACCGTCCAGTCGGGTTCCTTGTCGAGCTGCGCGAGCGCGAACCGGATGCGCTCCCGGTTGCGTTGCTGGAAGCGCGCGAAGATCACGTAGGCCGGGTCGATCTCGCCGGTGCGGATCATGTCGTCGAAGCGCAGCTTGTAGCGATCGAATTCCGCGATGTCGCTCGCGAGGAAATAGCTGTGCTGGCCGTCGAGGAAGTCGAGGTAGCGCGCGTAGACCAGCGCGGACATGCGATCGTCGATGTCGGAGCGCCGGTAGTGCGTGTCCTCCAGGATCATGCCGACCCGCCGCGCCACGAGGCGGTGGCGTTCGGATGGTGCGATTGCCCCGGGCGGCAGGGCGGAAGTGCTGGCGGGTGCCTGCGAAGAGCTCGCGAGGACGGCCAGGACCGCGACGAGCGCGGAGGCGAGGAAGCCGGCGGAGAGGCGGCGTGCAGTCATTCGGGGCTCGTGGGCGGCTCGGTTACAATGGACAGTCTAAGCCAGAACGCGCCGCAGCAGGCGGCGGGAGACCATGCGACCGCTCGCCATGCTCATCGGAATCGTGATGGGGTCGACATTGTCGATTTTCGTCGCCCTGACGCTGACGGCCATCGTGCTGCTGTTCCTGCCCGAGCATGCCGACCGGTTTGCGGAGGAACGCGGGCCGCTGCTGCAGGCAATCGGGCTCGCCTTCGGGCTGACCTCGCTCGCGGCCATGAGCTTCCTAGGGGAAATCCGCACGCGCGCCTGGCGCCCCGCCGCGCACCTCGCGCTGGTCGCGGGGCTGTGTTTCGCAGGCTGGCTGTACTGGCCCCGGTGAATACCTTGCATCGCATCTTCGACTGCCGGGTGCTGCTCGCGGTTCCCGTCGCATGGCTGGCATGGGCCGTTCCCGCGACCGGCGCTGAGGCAGGCCGTGGGCCGGGCGCGACGCCGCCGGCCGTGTCGGCCGAGGTCTATGAGCGGCATCTCGCCGCGCTCGCCGACGACTCATTCGAGGGCCGCAAGCCGGGTACGGCGGGCGAGGAGCGGACCGTTGCCTACCTGGTCGAGCAGTTCCGCAAGCTGGGTGCGGTGCCACTTGCCGGCCAAGGCTATGTGCAGGCAGTGCCGCTGCTGGAGATCGCGCCGCAGCCGCAGCCGAGCCTCGTGTTCAGCACGCCGCGCGGCAGCCAGGCCACGGTCTTCGGCGAGGATGCGGTGGTCTTCACCAAGCGGCAGGTGCCGCAGGTCTCGGTCACGGACAGCCCGCTCGTGTTCGTCGGTCACGGTGTCGTGGCGCCGGAGTCCGGCTGGAACGACTACGCGGGCGTCGACATGAAGGGCAAGACGGCGCTGATCCTGATCAACGACCCGGGTTTTGCCACCGGCGACGAGACGCTCTTCCGCGGCCGGGCGCTGACTTACTACGGGCGCTGGACCTACAAGTTCGAGGAAGCGGCACGGCAGGGAGCGGCGGCGGCGATCATCGTGCACGAGACCGAACCTGCGGCCTATGGCTGGGCCACCGTCGTCAACAGCTGGGCGAATCCCCAGCTCGACATGCAGGCATCCGACGGTCGCGCAGGCCGCGTCGCGATCGAGGGCTGGATCACGCGCGAACGCGCCGCGGCACTGCTCGCGGCCGCGGGACAGGAATTCGCGGCATTGAAGCAGGCGGCGAGCACCCGGGGTTTCAGGCCGCTGCCGCTCGACGTCCGCGTGACCGCCGGTGTCCGCAATACGCTGCATGCGTCGAACTCCGCCAATGTGATCGCGACGATCCCGGGCAGCCAGCGTCCCGGCGAGTACGTCTTCTACGTCGCGCACTGGGATCACCTCGGCCGCACCCAGGGCGCGCAGGGCGACCAGACTTTCAACGGCGCCGTCGACAACGCCAGCGGCGTCGCCGGGCTGCTCGCGATCGCCGCTGCCTACCGCCGCGCGCCTTCACCGCCCGCGCGCAGCGTCGTGTTCCTGGCGGTCACTGCAGAGGAGCAGGGCTTGCTCGGCAGCGAGTACTACGTCGCCCACCCGCTCGTGCCGCTGGCGCAGACCGTGGCGGTGTTCAACATGGACGCCCTGTATTTCGGCGGGCCCACGCGGGACGTGCGCGTCGTGGGCGCGGGCGCGTCCGAACTCGAGCGATACCTCGCGGAGGAAGCCTCGCGGCGGGGCATCAGGCCGGTGCCCGAGGCGCAGCCGGAGAAGGGGCATTTCTATCGCTCGGACCATTTCAACTTCGCGCAGGCCGGCGTGCCGGCGCTGTACCTGAAGACCGGCATCGACGACCTGGACGGGGGCCTCGCGGCCGGGCAGGCGCGCGAGGCCGACTATGTCGCGCACCGCTATCACCAGGTGGGTGACAACTATGCGCCCGGCGCCGAACTCGGCGCGGGCCTGGAAGTGGTGGATCTCCTGTATGCGATCGGCAGCCGCCTCGCGAACGAGGCCGCGTTTCCGAACTGGAACCCGGGCAACGAGTTTCGCGCCGCGCGCGACCGAAGCCGCAACTAGCGTCGAGGGCGCTGCCGGTCCCAGACCTGCGAGCGGCCGCTGCCGGCGGCCGAATTGTATGGATCGGTGCCGCGATTGGCCTCGTCCATCTCGAAACTGCGGGTCAGCGCGAGACTGATGCGCGTCAGGGTATTGGCGTTCTGCGCATCGGTCCGTTTGCCTTCTGCCACGGACCCGGCAGGCGCCTGCTGCGCCCGCTGTGTCATGTCCTTCATCTCATCCCCGGTCTAAATCATTGTTCGACAATGGGGAGTCTCGCATTGCGCCGCCGGCCACGGGACCGATGCTGCGGAAATGTGACGGGGTTCACACTCGGGCGCTGCGCCGCCAGGCGAAGCGCGCGACCCGACAGGACATAACCAGGGCGTAGGGCCCGATCGCCAGCAGCCACCAGGGCAGGCCGCCGCGGGCGAGGCCGAGGAAGAAGTCGCCCCAGAACCGGAAGAACCCGCCCCGCGCGTACGGCCCGAGGAGCTCATGCCCGCTGACATAGACCGCGACCGGCAGCACGATCACGCCGACCGACAGCAACACGAGCAACAGCCACGATTCCCTGGCGAGCGTGGATTGCGAGCGGTACCTTGCGAGCAGGTCGGACACGCCCGCCATGATACGGCAGCTATTCGCTCCCACCCATATGCCTTAGGCTTGGACGATGTCCGTTCTGCGCACCGCAGTGATAGGCGTCGGTTACCTGGGCCGCTTCCATGCGCAGAAATACGCGCAGGCAGCCGCCAGCCGGCTCGTGGCGGTCGTCGATGCCAATGAGGGCGCGCGTACGCGCGTCGCCGCCGAGACCGGTGCCCGTCCCGAGGCGGACTACCGCAGCCTGCTGGGCGAGGTCGACGCGGTGAGCGTCGTCACGCCGACGCCGGCGCACTTCCAGATTGCCCGCGACTTCCTGCAGGCCGGCGCGCACGTGCTGGTCGAGAAGCCGATCACCGAGACTGCACAGCAGGCCCGCGAGCTGATCGAGGCCGCGCGCAAGTCCGGCCGGGTGCTGCAGGTCGGCCACCTGGAACGCTTCAATCCCGCGGTGCGCGCGGCCGAGCCCTACCTGCGCACGCCGCGTTTCATCGAATGCCACCGCCTGGCCCCGTATCGGGAGCGCGGCACCGACGTGAACGTCGTGCTCGACCTCATGATCCACGACATCGACATCGTGCAGGCGATCGTCGGCAGCCCGATAGCGTCGCTCGAGGCGGTCGGCGCGCCCGTGTTCTCCGACGAGATCGATATTGCCAATGCGCGCATCCGCTTCGAGAACGGCTGCGTCGCGAATGCGACCGCGAGCCGCGTGAGCCTCAAGACCGAGCGCAAGCTGCGGCTCTTCGAGGACGACGCCTACCTGTCGATCGACCTGCAGCAGCGCATCCTCACCGTCATCAGGAAGCGCGCGGGCGGGCCGGCCGAAGGGCAACTGCCCGTGACGATCGAGGAACAGAGCTTCGAGCAGGGCGATGCACTGCGTGCCGAGATCGAATCCTTCCTCGACTGCGCGCGCCGCGACGGGACGCCGGTCGTGACGGGCGAAGACGGCCTGCGCGCCCTCGAGACCGCCATCCGCATCACCGAGGCCGTCTCAGGCCGTTGAATTGCGCCTGCCGCACCCCCATCAAGGCTGGCATGAGTGACCTCAGTTCCTTTCCCGTCGTGCCCGCCGGCAGCCTCGATCTCGACCTGGTCGGTGATTTTTCCTGTCCGTGGAGCTTCCTCGGCACGCGCCGGCTCGCCCGCGCCCTCGAGCACCTGCAGGGCGTCCCGGTGAGGGAGCTGCGGTGGCACCCGTTTCGGCTGCGGCGCCCCGAGGCGCCCGCCCCACAGGAGTGGCGTGCGCACCTGGCCGCGCGCCTGCCGCAGGGGGTGAGCGTCGAATTCGCGCAGTCGAGCCTCGCCGAGGCAGGCGAAGCGCTCGGCATCCGTTTCGATTTCTCGAAGCTCGCCACGATGCCCGACACGACCGCCGCGCACCGGCTGGTGAAGCTCGCAGCCATGGAAGGCCTGCATGGCCGCGTGCTCGACGCGATCTTTCGCGCATTCTTCGAGCAGGGTCGCGACATCGGCGACATCGAGGTGCTGGCGGCCATCGGTGCCGGATGCGGCGTTTCGGCCGAAGTGCTCGCGACCTTTCGCAACCCGCAGGCCGGCCATGCGGAGGTCGTCGAGGATGAGCGACGCCTGCTGCTGCTCGGCGTGAATGCCATTCCGAACCTGCTGATCAATCGACAGGTCCTCGTGCCGGGACCGGCCGACGAGCAGATCTATGTCAAGGCACTGGACCAGGCGCTTTTCCCGGGCGTCGAGGGGCCGGCCCGGCATTGACGCGGCCCGGCGCGTTGGCGGGCCGGCCTGTCTGGCCCTAAGCTCTAGGCTCCGAGCCACTGGCCCACGGCGCAGCGCCCATGTCCCCCACGCCTCTCACACCCGACCCCCGCCCGGTCACCTTCGCCGCGACGCAGTTCTCGTGCAGTTGGGATGCCGCCGCGAACCTCGCGACGGCGGAGCGACTGGTGCGCGAAGCCGCAGGGCGCGGCGCCCAGGTGATCCTGCTGCAGGAACTGTTCGAGACGCCGTACTTCTGCATCGAGCAGGACACGCGGTACCTCTCGCTGGCGACCCCGCTCGAGGAGAACGCCGCCGTCAGGCGCCTTGCGCCCATCGCGCGCGAGCTCGAAGTGGTGCTGCCGGTGAGCTTCTTCGAGCGTGCCGGCCACGTGTTCTACAACTCGATCGCGATCATCGATGCCGACGGCGCGGTCCTCGGCGTGTACCGCAAGTCCCACATCCCCAACGGCCCGGGCTACCAGGAAAAGAACTACTTCGCGCCCGGCGATACCGGCTTCCGGGTCTGGAACACCCGCCACGCGCGGCTCGGCGTCGGCATCTGCTGGGACCAGTGGTTCCCGGAGAGCGCGCGCTGCATGGCACTGCTGGGCGCGGAAGTGCTGCTGTATCCGACCGCGATCGGCAGCGAGCCGCCGCCCGCGCTGCCGGTCAATTCGCGCGGACACTGGCAGCGCACGCAGCAGGGCCACGCCGCGGCGAACGTGATGCCGCTCATCGCCTCGAACCGCTACGGCGTCGAGCGCTCGCTGCAGGACCCCGAAGGACTCTGGATCCGCTTCCACGGTTCCTCGTTCATCGCGGATCCCACCGGCGCGAAGGTGGCCGAGGCGGGCGAGGAGGGCGAGACGGTGCTGACCGCCACGTTCGACCTCGCGGAGGTTGCACAACTGCGCAACAACTGGTTCGTGTTCCGCGACCGGCGACCCGACCTCTACGGCCCGATCACGACGCTCGACGGTTCGACTCGGCGCTAGCATCGAGTCGATCGAGGTGGGCGCGGATGCGCGCCGCCTGCTGCGTCGGGCGGCGTGGTCGCCGCGGTCGTCGGCGCAGGACGCCGGGGACCGTCCTTGGGGTAGTCTATGGTCAATCGCGGAGGTGCCCGATGGCCAGATATGTCGACGGATACGTCCTGCCGGTCCCGCGTCGCAAGCTCGCCGCCTATCGTGCGATGGCACGCAAGGCGGGCCGGATCTGGCGCGAACACGGGGCGCTCGAATACAAGGAATGCGTCGCCGATGACGTCAAGCCGGGCAAGCACACGTCATTCCCGCAGAGCGTGAAATTGAGGCCGGGCGAAGTCGTGGTGTTTTCCTGGGTCATCTACCAGTCCCGCCGGCAGCGGGACCGGGTCAACGCGAAGGTGATGAAGGACCCGCGCATCGTGGCGATGGCGAAGAAGAAACTGCCCTTCGACGGCCAACGGATGTTCTGGGGCGGGTTCCGGACCTTCGTCGACATGTGAGCTTCGCCGACCATTTCAGCGGCGTGTCCCGCGGCTATGCGGGCTTCCGGCCGACCTATCCATTGGCGCTGTTCGACTGGCTGGCGCGGCAAGCGCCGGCGCGCGACCTCGCCTGGGACTGCGCGACGGGCAGCGGGCAGGCGGCGATCGACCTGGCGCGTTTCTTCACGCGTGTCGTTGCGACCGACGCCAGCGCCGCGCAGATCGGCGAGGCGGCGCCCCATGCGCGCATCGAGTATCGGGTGGCGCCGGCAGAAGCCTCGGGGATCGAAGCCGGCAGCGTCGACCTGGTGGTCGTCGCACAGGCGCTGCACTGGTTCGACGCGCAGCGGTTCAACATCGAGGCGCGCAGGGTCCTTGCGCCGCGGGGCGTGATCGCGCAGTGGTGCTACGGACTCACCACCGTCGATGGCCGCGCTGTCGACGCACTGGTGCAGCATTTCTATTCGGCCGTCGTCGGCCCCTTCTGGCCCGCCGAACGCTCGCACATTGAAGCCGGCTACCGCGACCTGCCGTTCCCGTTCGTGCGCATCGAAGCGCCCGGCTTTGCGATGGCCGTCGACTGGACGCTCCCGCAGCTCGCGGGTTACCTGCGGACCTGGTCGGCGACCACGCGCTTCATCGCGGCGCATGGACTCGATCCGGTCGTGGCGCTCGAGCGGGAACTCGCGGTGCACTGGGGGTCGCCCGGCGCCAAGCGACGCGTCAGCTGGAGGCTGTCGCTGCGGGTGGGGCGGGCAGGGTGATGCGGATGACCCGGCGGCGTCACCTGGTGGTGGAGGCGGGGGGAATCGAACCCCCGTCCGCAAGTCCTAGACTCCAGGATCTACGTACGTAGCTCTCTC
>CAZRLI010000088.1:0-7795 GCA_964600535.1 uncultured Steroidobacteraceae bacterium
GGCAGCTTCTCCGGGCCGAGCACGATCAATGCCAATGCAAAGATCAGCAGCAGCTCGGTGAAGCCGACCTCGAACATCGCGGAATGCGGCAGCCGCTCAGGCGCCGCGGTCGATCTTGCTGTCGGCGTCGCGCTTGGCGACTTCCGGGAACTCGGCATCCTTCTCCGACGACGGGATCTGCTTCACGTCGCCGGCGCCGCCTTCGGACTCGCCTTCGCTCATCGACTTCTTGAAGCCGCGCACGGCCGCGCCGAGGTCGGACCCGATGGTCCGCAGCTTCTTGGCGCCGAATACGAGCAGCACCACCAGCAGGATGATGATCAGCTCGCGCATCCCGATACCCATAAAAACCTCGACGCTGCGCACCCTTGCGCAAGTGACCGAATGATAGGCCAAAAGACGCGCGCGGGCCGGGAAAGTTCGCCCTCAGTCGGCGTGCGCCTCGATCCAGAACGTGACGGGCCCGTCATTTTCGAGTGCGACCCGCATGTGCGCGCCGAACTCGCCCGTGGCGACCCGCGGATGCCGCGCCCGGGCCTCGGCCACGAGGTGCCCGAAGAGCGCCTCCGCCTCACCCGGGGGCGCGGCGGTGCTGAATCCCGCGCGGCTGCCCTTGCGGGTGTCCGCGGCGAGCGTGAACTGCGGTACCAGCAGGAGTCCGCCGTCCACCTCGGTGAGCGAACGGTTCATGCGGCCCTGCTCGTCGGGAAATACCCGGTAGCCGAGCACACGCTCGAGGAGGCGGGTCGCGGTGGCCGTGCCATCCGGCGCCTGGACGCCAATCAGCGCGAGCAGCCCGCGATCGATGCGGCCGACCACGCGTTCGCCCACGGCGACCTGCGCGAAATTGACCCGTTGGACCAGGGCGATCATGGCCGGCGGATCCTGCCACCCGGCGGCCACGCGGGGAAGCGGAGGTGGCAATTGCGGTGCGCAACCCGGTAACATTCGCAGCCGTTTTCCGCAGGGGTTCTCCATGTCGCTTGCCAGCCGGATCGCCACCGCCCTCGCCCTTACCGCCCTCATCGCAGGCACCGTGGGCGTTGCACGGGCAGACGGCAATGCGGCGCGCGGCAAGGAACTCGCCTACACCTGCCTCGGCTGCCACGGGATCAAGGACTACAAGAACGTCTACCCGACCTACAGCGTGCCGAAGCTGCTCGGCCAGACGCCGGATTACATCGCGGCGGCGCTGCGCGGTTACCAGTCGGGCGAGCGCTCGCACGGCACCATGCACGCACACGCCGCCTCGCTCAGCGACCAGGAGATCGCCGACATCGCCGCCTACCTCGGCGCCGAGGCGCTGAAGCCGAGCGGCAAGCCTCCTGCCGCCCATGCGCCGCAGGCCGTGCAGGTGTGCGTCGCCTGCCACGGCGGCGACGGCGTGGCGGTGTTGCCCGAATACCCGAGCCTCGCCGGCCAGCACGCCGACTACCTTGCGCGCGCCCTCGAGGAATACAAGAAAGGCGCCCGCAAGAACCCGATCATGGCGGGCTTTGTCGCGACGCTGAGCGAGTCGGACATCGAGGCGCTCGCCAGCTATTTCAGCAGCCAGTCGCCGGGCCTCGAGACGGTCACGCGGCGGGCCTCGCGCTTCAGCGCCCGCTGAGCCGTTCGAGGAAG
This sequence comes from uncultured Steroidobacteraceae bacterium, assembly GCA_964600535.1. Classification (GTDB taxonomy): domain Bacteria; phylum Pseudomonadota; class Gammaproteobacteria; order Steroidobacterales; family Steroidobacteraceae; genus CADEFQ01. The sequence goes on from CAZRLI010000088.1 coordinate 1,624, forward strand.
GCCGCGGCGGTCGTCATCCAGGCGTCGCGGTTCGGCTTGCGCCGCAGGACGTGCTCCTCGTCCTTCGCCGCCAGATACCAGACTTCGGCGCCGTTGCCGCGGGCATTGGCGACCAGCCGCTCCGCTTCGAACACCGGCGCCAGGGGATCCTGCGCGCCATGCACCACCAGCAGCGGCTTGCGCAGCGCACGCGTGTTCGGGATGCGCGCCCAGGTCACGATGCCCGAGACGTCGATGCCACCCGCCAGCCGGTCGCTGTACTGCGCCAGCGAGCCGAGCGCGACCAGCGAGCCCTGCGATTCACCCATCAGCACGACGCGTGAGCGGTCGAGATCGCCCTGCAGGCCGATCCACACGAGCAGCGAACCGATGTCGCGGATGGCGTCCTCGCGCCGCGCATCGCCGAGCGACGCGAAGCTGCGGCCGTAGCCGGCCGTACCGCGCACGTTGGGTGCGATCACGGTGTAGCCGAGCACGTTCACCGCGACCTGCGTGAAGACATCGAAGGCGGGCCGGGCCTGCTCGCCGCCGCCCGCGATGCGCACGAGCACCGGGTGCGGGCCGGGCGTGCGCGGCCGGTAGATCCACGCCGGCAAGTTGCGGGCGCTGCCGGCGACGCGGTCCCAGGTCGGGAAACTGATCAGCTCGGGGGCGACGGGGGCGGCGGGATCCACCGGCCCCAGCTCGCTCTGCGTCCAGCGCGTGAGCGCATGCGTCGCGGGCTCGTAGACCCAGGCATCGGGCGGCTGCGTCGCAGCCTCGACCGTCATCGCGAGCCGCTGGCCGCTGCCATCGAAGGCGAGATCGGTGATTCGGCCGTCCGGCAGGCCGGGCGGCGCGAGCTCGCTGCGCGCCACCTGGTCGATCACGGTGAGGCGGCTGACGCCCGCGACATTGGTGACGAGCGCGAGGTAGCGGCCGTCCGGCGAGGCCGCGAACCCCTCGACGTCCCATGGCAGTTCCGCGCCGATCGGCCGCAGGCTGTTCGCCACCGGGTCGAGGTACTGCAGCTGCAGGAATTCCCCCTCGAACTGCGCGATCAGGTAGAGGCCGCGCCCGTCCGGCGCAAAGCGCGCCGCCAGCACGCGACGCGGCGGCGACTCGAATGCGACCTGGGTGATGCCACCCGTGGCCGCATCCGCGAACCACAGTTCGCCTTGCTGCGGGCTCGCCTGGTTCTCGAGCAGCAGGCGCGCACCGTCCGGCGACCAGTCGAGCGGTCGCCAGCTCCTCGCCCCCGCCGCCACGTACAGGCGCAACTGCGGGCCGCCACCGGGCTCGAAGGCGACGACATCGTGGTGCAGGCCGTCGGCGGCAAGCCCCTGCAGCGCGACGGTCTTGCCGTCGGGCGACCATACGAAAGCGCCGCGGCCCGCGCCTGGGCCGGTGATTTCCTGCACGCCACGGTCCGCAAGGCGATAGGCCCGCAGTTGCGGCGCGGCCCCCGTGGCGACGGTGGTGAAAGGGACAGCGGCGGCGCCGCCCGCCGGCGAGGCGGCTGCCGCGAGCACACCGGCGCCGAACGTGAGCTGCTCACGGGCGCCGAGGGGCGCGCGGACGCGATGCAGCTGGTCGCTTTCGGCGAAGCGGGTGATCACGAGCATCGAGCCGCCGGGGAGCCAGCCGCTGAAGCGCGCCGAGCGCGCCTGCAGCCAGGGCGCCACGCGCCCGGCGAGCGCCGGCGAAACGGGCGGGATGCCATCGAGCACGAGGTTGCCGCGCTCCTCGCGCGCGGCCTGCGCCGGCAGGGCCATCAGGACGGCGAGAAGCAAGGCCGGATATGATCGTCGCATCCCGATATGGTGACACACATGAATCAGCAATCGTCGCCGCGCCGCAGCTTCGTGCCCGCCTTCGTCGCGCTGCTGGGGCTCGCCGGCGGCGCGCTCTTCGCAGCCATGCCGGCCACGGAGTCCACGCTCGTGCTCGTCGCCGGCGCAACGGGGCGCACCGGTGCCTACGCGGTCGAGCAGCTCGTCGCGCAAGGCTATCGGGTGCGTGCGTTCGTGCGCAGCGCGGAGAAGGCCCGTGGGCGATTGCCCGCGGGCGTCGACATTGCAGTCGGCGACGTCCGCGATCCCGCGACGATCGCTGCCGCGATGCAGGGCGTCACCCATGTGATTTCGGCGATCGGGGGCGGGGTCCGCAATGCGGCGGCCGGCAACGGCCCCGCGGAAGTCGATCGCGACGGCAACCAGCATCTCGTCGATGCGGCGAGGCAGGCCGGGGTCGCGCAGTTCGTGCTGGTATCTTCCGGCGGCATCGAGCAGGCCGAGACCTACCCCGCGCAGTTCATGCGGCCGGTGCTCGCCGCCAAGCGGGACAGCGAGAACTACCTGCGCAGGAGCGGCCTTGCCTATACCATCGTCCGGCCCGGCGGCCTGGTCGACCGGCCGGGCGAGCGCTCGCGCATCGTGCTGCGCCAGGCGCCGGGTGCGCCGTTCGGCCGCGTGTCGCGCGTCGAAATCGCGCAGGTCTGTGTCGCGGCGCTCGGCAGCAGCGCCGCGCGCGGCAAGACCTTCGAGGCGCTCGCCGAGGAGGGCGAACCGCTGGAGGACCTCGAGCCACTGTTTGCCGCGCTCCAGGCCGACCCGCCGCCCGGCGCGCCCTAGGCAGCGATGCGCGGACCCGACGACATCACCGCGATCGATGCCGGCTATGTGCGCCCGCGCATGGCCGCGATCCACGTGATCGAGCATGGCGGACGCGCGGCACTCGTCGATACGGGCACGGCCCATTCGGTGCCGAGCGCGCTGCAGGCGCTCGCGGCGCTCGGCCACGAACCGCGGGACGTCGACTTCGTGCTGCTCACACACGTGCACCTCGACCATGCCGGTGGCGCCGGCGCCCTGATGCGCGCACTGCCGAACGCGACGCTCGTGGTGCACCCGCGCGGCGCGCCGCACATGATCGACCCGGCAAAGCTCGTGGCGGCGTCGATCGCCGTGTACGGCGAGGCGCTCTATCGCGAACTGTACGGGGACATCGCGCCGATCGAAGCCGCGCGCGTCCACGCAACCTGCGACGGCGAACGGCTTTCGCTCGCCGGACGCGTGCTCGAATGCTGGTTCACGCCGGGGCATGCGATGCATCACCAGGCGATCGTCGACCAGGGTTCGCGGACCATCTTCACCGGCGACACCTTCGGCCTCTCGTACCGCGAGTTCGACACCTCGCGCGGGGCGTTCATCTTCCCGACCACGACCCCGACGCAGTTCGACCCGGAGCAGCTCGAGGCCTCGGTGGCGCGCATCGCGGCCTATCGGCCGCGGGCGGTGCACCTCACCCACTATGCGCGCGTCGACGACATCGAACGCCTCGCCGCCGACATGACCGCACAGGTGCGTGCCTTCGCCGCGATGGCCCTGCGGCACGTGGCAGCCGCCGATCGTCGCGCGCGCATCCACGCCGACATGCGGGCACTGCTGCGCGAGCGCAGCCTCGCACACGGCTGCACGATGGACGATGCGCAGTTCGACGTGCTGGTCGCCGCCGATCTCGAACTCAACACCGACGGCCTGCTCGCCTGGCTCGAACGCCGCGGGCGCGCCTGAGCAGCCAGGAACACGCCATGAACACGCACCAGACCTTCAGGGCCTATCGGATCCACGAGGAGAACCGCAAGGTCGTCGCGCGCTTCGAGGACCTGTCGCTCGCCGACCTTTCCCCGGGCGAGGTCGTGATCCGGGTCTCGCACTCCGACATCAACTACAAGGACGCGCTCGCGGCGACCGGCGCCGGGCGCATCCTGCGCCGCTATCCGCTCGTCGGCGGCATCGACCTCGCGGGAGTCGTCGAGTCCTCGGGCGATGCGCGCTACGCGGCGGGCGACGCGGTGCTGGTCACCGGCTGCGGTCTCTCCGAGACGGTCGATGGCGGCTACAGCGAAGTCGCACGCGTGCACGGCGACGCCGTGGTCCCGATGCCGGCGGGCTTCGACGCCTTGAGCGCGATGACGCTGGGCACGGCCGGCTTCACTGCGGCGCTGGCGATCCACCGCATGGAGCACAACGGCCAGGCGCCCGCCCGCGGCCCGGTCGTCGTCACCGGCGCGACCGGCGGGGTTGGCAGCATCGCCATCGACATGCTCGCGCGGCGCGGCTACGAAGTCATCGCGGTGAGCGGCAAGCCGCAGCATGCCGACTACCTGCGCGCGCTCGGGGCGGCACGGGTGCTCACGCGGCAGGAGATCGACTTCGGCTCGAAGCCGCTCGAGGCGGAGCGCTTCGCGGGGGCGATCGACAACGTGGGCGGGCCGATGCTGACCTGGCTCACCCGCACGGTGGGCTTCTGGGGCAACATCGCCAGCATCGGCCTCGCCGGCAGCCCGAAGCTCGAAACGACGGTGATGCCATTCATCCTGCGCGGGGTGAACCTCCTCGGCATCAATTCATCGGCGACCCCGCGCGAACTGCGCCTCGCGGTGTGGGAGCGGATCGGCGGCGACCTCGCGCCCCGCCACCTCGGGCGCATCCGCGCGCGCACCATCGGCTTCGACGAACTCCCGGGCGCCTTTGCAGCGCTGCTCGAGGGTGGGGTCGTCGGCCGGACCGTGGTCGCGATCCGCTGAGCCGGCGCGTTCCGCTACAATTTCGCCATGCCCACCGCCACTCCAGCGGGCGCGCGCCTGCGCGCCGCCGTCGATGCCGAACGCCCCCTGCAGGTCGTCGGTGCCGTGAACGCCTACTCGGCCCTGCTCGCGCAGCGCGCCGGCTTTCGCGCCCTGTACCTGTCAGGCGCCGGCGTCGCCAATGCTTCCTTCGGCCTGCCCGACCTCGGCATCACCTCGCTCAACGACGTCTGCGAGGACGTGCGGCGCATCGCGGCGGCGACCGACCTGCCGCTGCTGGTCGATGCCGACACCGGCTGGGGTGCGGCGTTCAACATCGCGCGCACCAGCCGCGACCTGATCCGGTCGGGTGCCGCGGGCATGCACCTCGAGGACCAGGTCCAGGCCAAGCGCTGCGGCCACCGGCCCGGCAAGGCGCTGGTGTCGGCCACCGAAATGGTCGATCGCCTGAAGGCCGCGGTCGACGGGCGCACCGACCCGCAATTCGTGGTCATGGCGCGCACCGATGCGCACGCGGTCGAGGGCCAGGCCGCGGCCGTCGAGCGGGCGCTGCGCTACGTCGAGGCCGGCGCCGACATGATCTTCGCCGAAGCGCTCACCACGCTCGAGGAGTATCGGCAATTCACCAGCGCCGTCAGGGTGCCGGTGCTCGCGAACATCACCGAATTCGGCAAGACGCCGCTGTTCACGACGCAGGAACTGGCGGGCGCCGGGGTGCGGCTCGTGCTCTATCCGCTGTCGGCGTTTCGCGCGATGAGCCGGGCGGCGCTGGGTGTCTATGGCGCGATCCGCCGCGACGGCACGCAGCGGGCCGTGCTCGAGTCGATGCAGACCCGCGCGGAACTCTACGACGTCCTCGGCTACCACGCCTACGAACAGAAGATCGACGCGCTCTTTGGGCAGGAGAAAAGCGATGAGTGACCCGACGCCGGCGAGCGGCCCGAAGCCGAAGAAGTCAGTCGCGCTGTCAGGCGTGGCCGCAGGCAACACCGCGCTCTGCACGGTGGGGCGCACGGGCAACGACCTCGCCTATCGTGGCTACGACATCCTGGGAATCGCCGAGACCTGCGAGTTCGAGGAGATCGCCCACCTCCTGATCCACGGGAAGTTGCCGAACCGCGCCGAACTCGCCGCCTACAAGGAAAAACTCAAGGGGCTGCGCAGCCTGCCGGCGGTCGTGCGCACGACCCTCGAGGCGCTGCCAGCCTCGAGCCACCCGATGGACGTGTTGCGTACCGGCGTGTCGGCCCTCGGCTGCGCCATGCCCGAGAAGGACGAGCACGGTGCAGCGGGCGCGCGCGAGATCGCGGACCAGCTGCTCGCATCGCTCGGCTCGATGCTGTGCTACTGGTACCACTACAGCCATTCGGGCCATCGCGTGCACGTCGAGACCCAGGACGATTCGATCGGCGGGCACTTCCTGCACCTGCTGCACCGCAGGGCGCCGCCGGCCTCGTGGGTGCGCGCGATGCACACCTCGTTCAATCTCTATGCGGAACACGAGTTCAACGCGTCGACCTTCACCGCGCGAGTGATCGCCGGCACGGGTTCCGACCTGCACTCGTGCATCACCGGTGCGATCGGCGCGCTGCGCGGCCCTAA
>CAZRLI010000089.1:0-7774 GCA_964600535.1 uncultured Steroidobacteraceae bacterium
CTGAGCTAAAGCGGCACGGGGGGCGCGAATTCTAATGAATGGCCCGGAGCGAGGCAAACCGGGCGGGGCCGAGTCCCGGCTCAGGTCCTTGGGGCCTTGCGCAAGCGGATCACGAGATCGATCCCCGCCACTTCCATGCCCTCGGGCGGCGCCGGCAGGCGACTGAACTGCACCTCCGGCAGGGCGACGTCGATGAGCGCGCCGCCGTCGACGTCGTGGAAGTGATAGTGCGCCTCGATGTTCGAATCGAACCATGCGCGTGCGCCATCGACCGAGAGTGGCCGGATGAGCCCGCGGCTCGCGAAAAGATTCAGCGTGTTGTAGACCGTCGCCTTCGACACGCGCGCGCCCCCGGCGACGAGCTGCGCGAGCAGCTGCTCCGCCGACAGGTGCTGGGGAGCGGCGAGCAGTACAGCGGCGATGCGCAGGCGCTGCGCCGTCGGCTGGATGCCGTGGGCGGCCAGGCGCTGCGCAATCTCGGCGGTAGACATCGGCCGATTATATGAATCTGTGGAAATTCGTTGCAAATGCGTCGTATTTGCCGTGCCGCGCCGGCGCAAGCTGGCCACATGCGCAACCGCGGCTACACGCTCTGGGAGCTGGTGACGGTCATCGCCATCGTCGCGGTCCTCGCCACCATCGCCGTTCCCGACTTCGCGCGGCTGCGGGCTTCGGCCGGGGTCACCACCCAGGCCGACCGGCTGCTCGGCGCCCTGCACTACGCCCGCAGCCGCGCGATCCTGCACGGCGTCCCGACCGTCCTGTGCCTGTCGGATGACGGCGAGCACTGCGTCGGCCGGGGGTCCCCGACTGCGCGCGGCTGGATCCTGTTCGAGAACCCGCAGGCGCAATTCTCGCCGGTGCGCGACGCCGGCGAGCCGATCCTGCGACACCACGTGGTCGACCGCCCGACGACCCTGCGCGCGACGCGCCCTGCGGTGACTTACTGGCCGACCGTGCGCGCCGGCATGACGGGCACCTTCCAGTTCTGCAGCGCGGTGGCCGGCGTGGCACCCCGCGCCGTCATCGTGAGCCAGACCGGCCGCCCCCGCCTGCGCGTCGGCCCGTCGCGCGGTTCGCCGGCCTGTTGACCCATGAAGGGGCTGGACAGACGGCCGGCACGGCCAGCGCGACGCGCGCTTATCCGGATTCGGGCCCGTGTTATGTCGCACGCGACGCCACTCGTCCATGCCGGAAAACCGATCGTCGGAATCCGCGAGCGGGCACTGCGCAAGGGACTATAGTCGGACGCTATGGGGGGGAGTCTCGTGCCGGCCAAGGGGTTCACGCTGCTCGAGCTGATGATCGTGCTGGCGCTTGCCGCGGTGATCCTCGCCATCGGCGCGCCGACCTTCGCCGAGTTCCGCCGCAACGGCCGCCTCACCGCCGACGCCAACGACCTCCTCACCGCCGTGCAGGTGGCGCGCACCGAAGCCGTCAAGCAACAGCGCACTATGTCGCTGTGTGCCACGGACGATCCGCTGGCCGCCGCGCCGGCGTGTTCCGGCAGGGCCGACTTCACCGGCTGGCTGGTCTTCGCCGATCCAGACGCGGATTGCGCGCTGGCCGGCGGCGCCGACATCGCCCGCGCGGGCGGGCGGGCCGTGGCCGATCGCGGCGCCGTCCAGTCCGTGTCGGACGGCAGCTGCCTGTCCTTCCGCGCCAGCGGTTTCCTGCTCGATGGTCCCGGCGCCACCGCGCGCCGCATGGTCTATTGCGACGAGCGCGGCTACGCCTTGCAGGGCGGCACGAACCAATCCGCGGCGCGGGGCATCGAGGTCACCAATACCGGCCGCGGCGAAATCGTGCGCGATCCCGCACGCCTGTCGGCCTGGGGGCTGGCATGCGGCTGAGCCAACGTGGCGTCACCATGGTCGAGTCGCTGGTCGCGCTCCTCGTGCTCTCGATCGGCCTCCTCGGCATTGCCGGCCTGTTCGTCGAGAGCCTGCACAGCAGCCGCACCGCGCTGCTGCGCACCCATGCCGTGAACCTTGCCGGCGACATCGCCGACCGCATCCGCGCGAACGGCAACGCGCGCGACCGCTACGACACGGCGACCTACTCGGGCGCACCCGCCCTGCACAGCTGCGCCCCGACCGCCGCGCTCGGCGGCGTCAACTGCAGCGTCGCCGAACTCGCCGAGGACGATCTCGCGCGCTGGCAGCAGGCCGTGCGCGATGCCTTGCCCGCGCCGGCCGACCCCGCGACGGCGGCTGTCGTCTCCTACATTCCGGCGACCAATCCGGGGCGACCGGATCGCTACCGGATCACGGTCGCCTGGCAGGAGCCGGGCGTCGAGCGGCTGTCCTACACCGCCGAGCTGGCCATGATGCCGAGGCCGCCGATCTCATGACGCACTATCCGCGGCAGCGGGGCCTCAGCCTCGTCGAACTGCTGGTCGCGCTCGCGATCGGCTCGGTCCTGATCGTCGGGGCCGTGTACGTGTTCTCGCGCGGCCGCGCGACCTACGCGGTCAACGAAAGCGTCGCGCGCCTGCAGGAGAATGGCCGCTACGTGCTCTCGGTGCTCGAGCCCGACGTCGAGCTCGCGGGCTACTACGGCTTCACCAATTCACCCGACACCATCCGCTTCGTGAGCGGCGCCGCGCCCGGCGTCGTTTACGCGATGGCGGCGCAGATGCGCGAGCGGCCGATTCCGGCAGCCCCGCCGGTGCCCGTCGCCAACCTGCCCGCAGGCGCGCACGATTGCGGCACCAACTTCGCCGTCGATGTATTGACCCCGGTACAGGGCTCGAACGACTCGTACGGGATGGGTCCCGGCGCGGGCGCTTCCTGTGCACCGTACGGCGCCGGTGCCGTGAACGGCGCCGACACGCTGACGATCCGTCGCGCGGAAACCGTGGTGTCGGCTCCGGACGCGGGCCGGCTGCAGGTCTATGCGTCGCGGCTGCGCAGCCGTTCCGCGCAGCAGCTGTTCGTCGACGGCAATGCGCCGGGGCCGACCGATGCCGACAACGAGATCCACAATCTCGTGGTGCGGGCCTACTACCTGTCGCAGGACGCGGTCGACCGGCCGGGGCTGCCTGCGCTGCGCGTCAAGTCGCTCGCGGGCGGGGCGCAGTTCCTCGATACCGAGGTGATGCCGGGCGTCGAGGACTTCCAGGTGCAGTTCGGCATCGACACCGGCGACTACGACAACGACGGCGTGGTCGACGCCGTGGCCGACGCCAACGCCGACGGCATCCCGGAATCGGACGGGCGCGCCACGCGCTACGTGAACCCCGACTTCGCCGGCCTCGATCGCGCGCAGGTGGTTGCCGTGCGCATCTGGGTGCGCGTGCGCGCCGACCGCGCCGAGCCCGGCTTCCAGGACCACCGCCGCTACCAGTACGCCAATGTCGATTTCACGCCCGCCGGCGCCGACGCCGGCTTCCGGCGCGTGCTGATGTCCCGCACCATCTCGCTCAGGAACGCGCGCACCCTATGAACACGCAACGTGGCGCCGCCCTCGTCATTGGCCTGGTCCTGCTGCTGATCCTCACGCTGCTCGCGATCACCGGCATGAACACCGCGACCACCGAACTCGTGATGGCGGGCAACGAACAGTTCCGGCGCGCGGCCGCGATGGCCTCCACCGCCGGCATCGAGGAAGCGATCGCCGACATCGGCACGGTCCCCACGGTACCCGGCGCTGCGCCAACGCGGGTGCAGGACGTGCCGGTCGGCGTCGCCGCGACCGATCGCTTCACGACCTCCACCCGCTATGTCGGCGAGGAGACGGGCCTGCCGCAATCGAGCGTCGACCGCTTCATCGGCCTGCACTACGAGATCGTCAGCACGGGCACGTCGGCGCGCAACGCCAGCGACCAGCAGGTGCAGGGCGTCTTTGTCGTCGCGGGCGCCGGTGGTGGCGGCAACGGGATCGGGCGCATCGGCACGGGCCTCGGCGGCCTGGGAGAATGATCATGTCGTCGCGCCAGGCCCTGCTGTTCTGCGCAACCCTGTTGCTCGCGCTCGCCGGCGCGGCGCAGGAGCCGCCCCGCTGGATCCTCGAACAGGCCATCGAGGCCAGCGCCTCCGCCGTGCTCCTGCCGTCCGGCGCATCGGGAATGCTGGTAGTGACTCCGTGTTCCGGTTGCCCGCCGAAATCCCTGGTCACCAGCCCGCGGACCCGCTTCTTCATCGCCGATGCGCCGGTCGCCCTTGCAGCGCTGCGCACCGGCTTCGCGGCCCGGCCCGCCACCTCGGTCACGGTGCTCTACGATTCGCGCACGCACGAGGTCACCCGCGTCGTCGCGAGCGCCGCGCTCGCCGCCGCGCTTGCGCCGCGCGCCGACCGGCAGGGAGCAGGACGATGAGCAGGCGCATGGGCAGGCTGGCGGCAATGGCCGTGGGAGGCGCGCTGTCGCTCGCGTCGGGCGCCGCGGCATTCGCCGATGACACCGAGATCTTCGTGAACCAGGCCGCACTGCGCGATGTCCGGCCGAATATCCTCTTCATCATCGACACCTCGGGCAGCATGCGCAGCAACGTGCAGGCGCCGCGCGCTCCCTACAATCCCGCAATGACCTACGGCGGCAGCTGCGACGCCAGCGCCGTGTACTGGCGCGAAAGCGGCACGGGCGGCAGTGACCCGCCGACCTGCAATTCGCCCCAGCACTGGCAAGGCAGCGCCAATCGCTGCGCAGCGGCACGCGCCAGCCTCACCGGCATTGCCGGCGCCTGGACGGGTGACGTAGCACGCTTCGACCCGGACACCGCACTCTGGTCGCGCCTGTCGGCCGATGCGCCGGGAGACCTCGTCGAATGCCGGGCCGACAGTGGCGTGCAGGGCCCCGACGACAGCTCGACGCTTCGCTACGCGCAGAACGGCGACGCCAGCGCGCCGTGGGCCGCGAATGCGGGCCGGGAGATCGACTGGGGGACTGCCTCCACCTACACGCTCTACAGCGCGAACTGGCTCAACTGGTACTACTCGCCGCCGGTGCCGACCAGCATCACGCGACTGCAGACCGTGCAGGCCGTCGCCACGTCGCTCGTCAGTTCGATCGACGACGTCAACCTCGGCCTGATGCGCTTCAGCAGCGACGCCGAGGGCGGCATGGTGATCCACGAGGTCGCCGACGTCGCGACGGCGCGCAACTCGATCATCGCGGGCATCAATTCGCTGACCCCGGAAGGCGCCACGCCGCTGGCGGAGACCCTGTACGAGGCCGGCCAGTACTTCGCGGGGCGCGCCGTCGACTACGGCACGCGCTCCAGTGTCGCGGGCGCGCCCTCGCCGAGCGTACCGGGCTCGCGCAACCCGCAGGACCCGTCGCGCTACCAGTCGCCGATCGCCTACCAGTGCCAGCGCAACTTCGCGATCCTGCTCACCGACGGCGAGCCCAACAGCGACACCGGTGCCAACTCGCTCATCCCGGCACTGCCGAACTATGCCTCGCTGGTCGGCGGCGGTTGCAGCGGCACCGGCGATGGCGCCTGCCTCGCGGACATGGCGCAGTACATGCACGACGCGGACCTGTCGCCCACCCTGCCGGGCCGGCAGAACGTGACCACCTATACCGTCGGCTTCGGCCCGGAGGTCACGGGTTCCGCGCTGCTCGACCAGACCGCCACGCGCGGCGGCGGCCAGGCTTATTCCGCCAACAACGTCACCAACCTCACCACCACCCTGCAGGCGATCCTCGGCGACATCCTGCAGACGAGCTCCACGTTCACGACGCCGTCCGTCTCCATCAACGCCTTCAACCGCACCGAAACGCTCAACGACCTGTACATCTCGGTCTTCAGCCCGGAAGCCAGCGCGCACTGGCCGGGCAACCTGAAGAAATACGGCTTCAGCGGCGGCCGGATCGTGGATGCCGCCGGCAACGACGCGATCGATCCGGCCACCGGCTTCTTTCGCCAGGGGGTGCAGAGCCTCTGGTCGGCGACGGCCGATGGCGCCAATGTCGAGGCGGGCGGCGCGGTCAGCCGGCTGCCGGCGGAGAGCGCGCGCCGCATGTTCACGCTCGTCGACGGCACTGGCAACCGCGACCTGACCGCCGTCGCCAATCGCTTCGAGCGCGCCAACACGTCACTGACCGCGGCGCGACTCGGCCTCACCGGCGCGACCACGCCCACGCGGGAGGAGCTGATCGACTGGGCGCGCGGCATCGACGTGCAGGACGACGATGCCGACGGCAACCGCACCGAGATGCATCGCTTCATGGGCGACCCCTTGCATGCGCGACCGGCATTGGTGACCTACGGTGGCACGCCCTCCTCGCCCGACGTCCAGGACGCGCTCGTCTTCGTACCGACCAACGACGGCTTCCTGCACGCGGTCAACGCGGGCACCGGCGCGGAGCTGTGGTCCTTCATCCCGCCCGAACTGCTCGCCCGCCTGCCGGACCTCTATCGCAATGCCGGTGTCGCATCACGAACCTATGGCCTGGACGGCGACGTGCGGGTACTGAAGTTCGACACGAACCTCGACGGCATCGTCGATCCCGCCGACGGCGATCGCGTGTGGATCTACTTCGGCATGCGCCGTGGCGGCAGCACCTACTATGCGCTCGATGTCACCGACCGCGACAACCCGCGCCTGCGCTGGAAGATCGGCTCCGCCGAGCTGCCCGGCGTCGGTGAAACCTGGTCCGCGCCCACCATCGCGCGCGTGCGCGTCAATGGCGCCACCCAGAATGGCGAGAACCTGGTGCTGGTCTTCGGCGGGGGCTATGACGGTGCGCAGGAGAACGGCCCGTACGTGGCCGATAGGGTCGGCCACCGGATCTACATGGTCGATGCGGCGAGCGGCGCACTCCTCTGGTACGCCGGTGGGCCGGGCGGCACCGGCACGCCCGACCTCGCGCTCGATCGCATGCGCAACTCGATCCCGGGCCGGGTCACGGTGATCGATATCGACGGCGACGGCTTCGCCGATCGCATGTATGCCGCTGACATGGGCGGGCGCATCTTCCGTTTCGACATCCACAACGGATCGGCCCGCGACAGCCTCGTCACGGGGGGCGTGTTTGCCAGCCTCGGCGCGGGCGACATGGGTACGCCGACCGAGGTCGACAACCGGCGTTTCTACTACACGCCCGATGTCGCCCTGATCCAGCGCCGTGGTGCGGACCCCTACTACAACCTGGCCATCGGCTCGGGCTATCGCGGCCACCCGCTCAGCGCCGCGACACGCGACCATTTCTATTCGCTGCGCGACAAGGCGCCATTCGCGAAGCTCACGCAGGCCGAGTACAACACCTACACGCCCATCACGGACGCGGACCTGGTCGACATCACCGCCAACCCCGGGGTCACGCCCGTGCCGACGCAGGCGCGCGGCTGGACCCTCGACCTGCGCCTGAACGGCGACCTGTCGGGCGAGAAGGTGCTCGCCGAGGCGCTGACGGTGAACGGCGTGGTCCTGTTCCCGACCTACCAGCCGACGCCGCCCTCGCAGCTCGATCCCTGCCTGCCGGCTTCCGGCCACAATCGTGTCTACGCGCTCGGCGTCGACTCCGGGCGGCCCGCAATCGACTTCAACGATGACCAGGCGCTCACTGCCGACGACCTCTTCACCGACCTGGCGCAGTCAGGCATCGCCGGTGAAGTCAGCTTCGCCTACGAATCGGTCGCGGGCTCGCAAGGTGGCGGCGGGGGCGGAGGCGGCGGCGGCAGCGGTGGCGACGGGCTCGATGAGCTGGGCCGGCGCGCGCTCTGCGTCGTGGGTGTCGAAGTACTGCGCAAGTGCGTGCAACCGAGCGGCGTCGTGCGCACCTACTGGGAGCGGCCGGGGGTCGACTAGGCTCGCGCGCCTTCAGTCC
>CAZRLI010000090.1:0-7770 GCA_964600535.1 uncultured Steroidobacteraceae bacterium
ACCGTCTGCGGGCCGAGGAACTCGATCCCGAAGCGCAGCGGATGCAACATCGGCCCGGAGCAGCCGTCGTGCTCGAGCGAACTGAGCGCCGAATTGAAGTACTGCACCTTCTCGCCGCTCGCATGGTCGTAGCGCGCGAGGTGCCAGATGTCACAGGTCAGCGGGTGCGGGCCGAAGCTCGGAAACCCGCCGCGCTGGTCGACGCGCTGCGCGACATGGCCCAGCACCCGGCTGTCGCACTCGAGGCTGCCGCCGTTGTCGTCGAACTGGAAACGCCCCGTGCCGAGCAGCGAGCCGTCCTTGATGAGGCGCACGTAGGAATCGATGGGCCGGAAATCGCGGTCGACGCTGTAGACGATGTCCTTCGACACGTTGCGATCGTAGATCTCGCAGGTGGCGTGCAGGGTGCGGCTCCCGTCGGGCGCGACGGCAACCGAGAATCGCTCGAGGCCGCGCAGGCCCTGCGTGTCCCCGACCGCCTCGATGACCCCTGCATAGTGCCGGCGTCGCGGGCTCATGGCGCGGCGCCCGCCGCGGCCGGACGTTGCCAGCGCCAGCCGGACCGCGATTGAAGGTAGGACTTCAGGCCGGAACGCCCGAGGACCCGCTCGAGCGCCTCGTCGGCCGCGGCCAGCACGCTGTCCCGGTCCAGGAACTGGTGCACGCCATCGACCACCACCGGCTCGCCATCGATGTAGACATCCCTGACGGCCTGGGGATCGTTCGAGTACACGAGGTTCGAGACGAGGGTCTGCCGCGGGGCCAGCGCCGCGCGCGACGCATCGATCGAGATGAAGTCAGCCTGCTTGCCCGGCTCGAGCGAACCGATCCGGTCCTCCATGTGCAAGGCCGCGGCGCCGCCGCGGGTGGCCAGTTCCAGCGCGAGCTCGGCCGAGCCGAAGCTGGCGTCGGCCGTACGCTCCTTCTGGAACAGCAGCGCCATCTTCATCGTTTCCCACAGGTTCTGGCTGTTGTTGGTCGAGGCCCCGTCGACGCCGAGGCCGACCCGCACGCCCGCCGCGAGCAGGTCGGGCAGGCGCGCGACGCCGGACGCATAGTACGCATTCGCCACGGGATTGTGCGAGATCCCGGTGGCCGCCGCCGCGACGTCGCGGATCTCCGCATCGTCGAGCCAGATGGCATGGGCGAGCAGCGTGCGCCCCGACAGTGCGCCGCGACGCTTCAGCTCGGTGACGCTGCCGTGCCCGAACAGCCGCTGGCTCGACTCATGCTCGTCCCGCGAACTCGCGATGTGCATCAGGAACGGCGAGTCGCTGCGCACCGCGAGGTCATGGAGGGCCGACACCATCTGCGGCGTACACCGCAGCACGCCGAGCGCCTCCGGGGCCACCGTCACCCGCGCCGATCGATACTCCCGCTGCAGGCGCTCCACTTCGGACACCGCCAGCGCCACGGGCTCCCGGTATGCGGGCGGCACGGTCTGCGACGGGTCGGACTCATCCGGGCTGTCCATCGTCATGCGCGACACGAGTGCCCGCACCCGCGACTTGCGGACCGCCGCCAGCACTCCGTCCGGCAGGTCCCGCCTCGGTATGCCGAACTCCGCGCTGACGGTGGTCGTGACGCCGGTGGTCATCAACTCCAGCAGCGCGAGCTCCGCGCTCGCCATGCCGGTCGCGGCATCCAGCGCCTCGAGCACCGGCCACATGCCCTTGGAGAACCACACGCTGAGCGGCATCTCGTCATAGATCCCGCGCAGGACCCCGTTCGAAAGGTGGCCATGGGCATTGACCAGCCCGGGCATGATCACCCGGCCGCGCGCGCTGCGGACGTCGACCCCGGCCGGCAGTTCACCGAGGCCCGCCACATCCCCCACGCGGAAGATCCGATCATCCTTCACCCAGATGTAGCCGGACTCGTAACAGTCGCGCTGCGCATTCATGGTGAGCACGGTGGCATCGCGGATGATGAACTCGGGTCTTCCCACCAGGTTGTCCTCCACTGTCAATTGAACGTGTAGCGTGCCGTGATCGACCAGTTGCGCGGCGGGTTGAAGTAGATCGCGTCGAAGCCGAGCCCGGGGATGAAGAACTGGCCGGTCGAGTAGTCTTCCCCGGTCAGGTTGCGAACGGAGGCGGCGATGCGCCAGCGCGCATCATCCGTCTCGAAGGCGAGCTGGGCATTGAAGAGATCGTAGCCGTCCTCCCGGCTCGGCACCTGGTTGCACGAACTGTGGAAGAAACTGCTCTTGTGCGTCCAGTCGCCGCCGATCTCCAGTCCACCACGCAGCCCGGCGAGCGGCACGCGCCATGCGGCACTGACGAACGAGGAGACCTTGGGCGAGAACTTGAGCTGCAGGTCCGCCGTGCCGGTGCCGACCGGGCCGCAATCCGCCACCTGGTCGAAGTTGACCTTCGTGTACTTGGTGTCGAGGAGGCCGAGCGCCGCAGTGATGGTCAGGGGCTCGACGGGCCGCGCGGTGACCTCGAGCTCCGCGCCGCGCGTCTCGGCATCGCCGACCGAGAAGCGGGTGAAGGTATTGGTCGCGAGGTTCGTGCCGGTGCCCTGCAGGTCGTCGATCTCGTTGATGAAGAGCGCGAGGTTCGCGCGCAGGCGCCGCTCGAACCACTCCGTCTTGCCGCCCACTTCATAGGACAGGGTGCTCTCGGGCGCGATCGGCCGCAACGTGTAGAGCGCGATGCTGGTCTCGCGGCCGTCGAAGGCACCCGACTTGAAGCCCTTGCTGACGGATGCATAGATCATCGCGTCGTCGTTGAGCCTGAAGTCGACGGCCGCGCGCGGCGTCACCTTGGACCAGGACTGGTCGCTTTCGCGCGCCAGGCGATCGGTGATCGCGCCGGCCGGCGATCCCACCGTGCAGGGTCCGCTCGCATAGACCTGCGTGCGATCCGCGGATACGCAGACCTGTTGCGCGGCGCCCGACGCCTCGAACACGGCGGACTTGAAGTCCTTGGAGTCCCGGGTCCAGCGCACGCCCGCCGTCAGGTTGAGCCGCGACGTCGCGGCCCAGGTCGCCGAGCCGAAGAACGCGATGCTCTCGGTGTCGAGCGAGGTGTCCGAGTACGGATTGCTGCCGAAGGGCGCCAGGATGATGTTCTCGGTGCGCTGCCAGTTCGATTCCGTGAAGTAGTATGCGCCGGCGATGTAGCTCAGGCGGTCGCCGAATGCCGTACCCTGGGCCTGCAGTTCCTGGCTGAACTGGTCCTGGCTCTGGTCCTGGTAGAGGTGCAGGCAGGGCAGCGCGAGGCCGAAGCAGGTGTCCTGGCCATCGGCATCGAGGAGCAGCGTGTTGTCGAGGCCCCGCCAGGCCGTGATCGAACGCAACGACACGCTGCCGGCCTTCCAGCCGATGTTGAGGCTGCCGCCCTGCTGGTCGAGGTCGTTCAGCGGGTCGAGCAGGTCGGATCGCAGCGTGTGCACGTCGGTGTCACCGTCGTACTGCTGGTTCGGATCCCAGGGCCCGAGGCCGCCCGGCGGCTGCAGCAGCACGCCCGTGGCGTAGCCCGGCGTCGACCGTTCGCGGCTCTGGTCGAATGAGAGGAGGACATCGACCGCCTCGGACGGCTGGTAGCGCAGCGCCGCGCGCCAGGAAAAGATGTCCTGGTCGTTGACACGCGCGCCGTTCACGAGGTTCTTGTCATAACCATCGCGCTGGCGCGACAGTGCCGCGAGCTGGCCTGACACATGCTCCGACAGCCCGCCGGAGAGACTCGCGCGCACGTCGAAGCGGCCATAGTCACCGCCGGTCAGCTCCGCCATGGCGCGGCGATCCTGCGAAGGCTTGACGCTGACCAGCTTGAGCGCGCCCGCCGAGGTGTTGCGCCCGTACAGCGTGCCCTGCGGGCCGCGCAGCACCTCGATGCGCTCGACATCGTACAGGTCGAACAGTGCGCCCGTCTGGCGCGGGATATAGACATCGTCGATATAGATGCCGACCGGCGGATCCGAGGTGAAGAAGCTCTCGTCCTCGCCGACACCGCGCAGCGCCGCGCGCGAACCGCTCGACAGGCCGGTGTTGGTCTCCATCCAGAGGTTTGGAACGACGTTCGACACGTCACGCAAGTTGAGCACCTGGTGGGCGTCGAGTGCGGCCGGGTCGAAGGCACTCACGGCCACCGGCACACTCTGCAGGCTCTCGCTGCGCCGCTGGGCGGTCACCGTGACTTCGGCCAGTGCACCCGTGTCCGCATCTCCCGCTGATTGTGCGACGAGCGCGCCGGGAGCGCCGATGCAGAGCGCGAGCAGCAGCCCTGCCTTCTGTGATAGCTTGACGATTGAGCGCATACGACCTCCTTTATCAGCCGAGTATCGGCCGCAGGAAATCGCCGGGGCCATCAACTTCCGGTCTTTATCGGCAACCGGCGGTTGCCGGTCTCAGCGGGCGCCGCGCTCCACGATGCGCTTGAGCTCCCGCAGGAACAGGATCGAGTCGGGGGACCGGGTGCTGTTCTTGCGATAGAAGACCACCGTCGGGCGGGTCCATGGCTCGGCGTCGACGTCCAGCGCGACCAGCAGCCCGGAAGCGACGTCGCGCCGCACCGTCTCGGCAGGCAGGAGGAACAGCGCATCGCACTGGGTCACGAGGTTGATGGCAAATGAAACAGAGTCCGTGCGGAACACCGGAACGGGTACCATGACACCGGCGGCGCGAAAGCTCGCCGCGACATCCTCGGAGACGCGATCATCGTCTGCGCCGGCGATCCACGGGAAATCGAGCAGCCTCGCGAGCGGCACCCTCGCGAGGCCCGCGAGCGGGTGTGCGGCCCGCGCATAGACCCGGTATTGCTCGACCTGCAGGACCTTGTGGTCGATCAGCTTGTCGACGACGTCGGTGGTCATGATGCTCACCACCACGTCGAGCTTGCCACCCATCAGCAGCGGCACCATCGCCTCGTAGGTGCCTTCGAGCACGGTGACGGCCACCGACGGATCGCGCGCGCGGACCGCGAGAACCGCTTCGACCACGATCTTGGTGGCGGCCGCGGCCCCCGCCCCCACCACGAGCTTGTTGGTGCCCGCGCCCAGCAAGGTATCGAGCGAGCGGCGCAGGCTGCGGGCCTCGGCGTCGATATTGCGCGCGTAGGTCGCAATCTGGTCGGCGAACAGGGTCGGCTTGACGGAGCGCGTATCGCGGTCGAAGAGGCGCACGCCGAGCTGCTCCTCGAAGCGACGGATACTCTTGCTGAGCGCCTGCGGAGTGATGCCTCATGATTCCGCCGCGCGCCAGTAGCTCTTGGTCTCCATCAGCGCCAGGAAGTGGCGCAGCTGCCTCATCTCCATCGCCGGGGAATCATCATGAGTCGTACCGGACCCGTCAAGCGCGTCACGATCTGGGTGCGTGACATCGAGCGCTCGCTCGCGTTGTACCGCGACCTGCTCGGTCTCGCCGTCATCGAAGACAAGACCCTCGCGGGGCCCGCCATCATGGGAATGGCTGGCTACCAGGACGGGCAACTGCGCATGGTGCACCTCGCGCCGCCCGGTGCCGACTGCGGCTGGGTGGGCTTGTACGCGCTGCAGGGCGCGAAGCCGACGCCTGATTCGCTGCCGCCGCCGCGCAAGGACCGGCTGTCGTACGGGCAGGCGGCGATCGTGCTCACGACCTCGCAGGCCGACGCCATCGCGCGCGACCTCGAAGCACAGGGCTTCGAGTTCGTGCTGCGCCCGCAGGGCTACGTGAAGCCGACCGATAGCCCGCGGATGCCAGCCGGGCGCTATTCGGAAATGATTTTCCTCGATCCCGATGGCATCGCGGTCAGCATCATGGGATACGAGCCCCTTTCCAGGTGAGGCCCCGCCAGGCGAGATAGATCGCGCCGGCAGCGGCCAGGTAGGTGCCGAAGCCGATGGAGATCGCCTTGCGCATTTCCGCCGCCGCCTGCTTCGCCGATTCCTCGGCCATCTTCCGGTACTCTTCGCCGCCGAAGGATCCGGCGGCCTCGAGACCCGCATTGAACTGGTCATTCATCTTCATCCAGCTGATGACCAGGACGAGCAGCATCAATACGAGCGGCGCGGCCATCGCAAAGCCCGAGCGCGGATGCTTCCACACGTACGGCAGCAGCACCGCCAGCAGCGACAGGAAACAGAGCAGGCCATAGATGCCGGCACTGCCACCGCCCATCGCGGCGACACCACCGCTGTTGAGGAATTTGAGCCCCTGGTAGAACGTGACCGAGTTCTTGCCGAGGAACCCGAGTTCCGCGGAAATGGCCGGCAGGAAGAACCATCCCAGGATCACCGCGAACAGCGCACCGAGCACCGGATAGCCGATCTTCTTCGCGTACTCCTGGACCACAGGCAGGCCCTTCGACTGGATTTCGGCGGCAACCTGCCTGGCTTTTTCCTGCGCGGCGCCGATGGCCTGCGCAGCCTGTTCGCCCGCGACATTGCTGCCACTCACGCTGCGCAGCCCGACGACCTTGCCGGCCTCGTCGAACTCGACATCGACGGTCATGTTCACCTTCGGCGCGAACTCGGATTTCCACATGCCTTCGAGCCGGAAGGCGTACTGGTTGCCGTCGACGAACACCAGGCCTTCCCCGCTGCTGGTGTCACGAAGGATGCGTCCTCTCTTGGTCGTCATGACCTTCCCCCCTGCGTTATTGATCGCGTGTTCCCGTCGCTGGACCGCGGTCGCCGGCTTCTTCTGGTGGCCGGCATCCCTGCGACCTGCGCGAACGCTACCACCGTTGCGGCCGCCGCCGCCAGCCCGACCCCCGTGATCGCCGGCGGGAGGCCTGCCGGCCCGCCGCCACCACGGACGCGGCGCCGGTCATCCGCGCCTGGGCTTCCCCGGCCGCTGCATGCGGCTGATCCGCAGCGGCTGGCCGGCCACGCGCACGCGCTGCAACGCCTTCATGATCTCCTTCGGCATGCCACCCGGCAGGTCGACGAAACTGTGCTCGCCGCGGATGTCCACGCGCCCGATGTGCTTGCCGGCGAGACCCGCCTCGCTCGCGATCGCCCCCACGATGTTGGCGGGCCGCACACCGTGCGCACGCCCGACCTCGACGCGGAAGGTCTCCATCTCGAGGTCGGAATCGCGCCCGGCCCGGCGCGCCGCGCGTCCGGGGCGCGCGGCTGGCGCGGGGCGTTCGCGATGCGCCGGCGCCTCGGCCCGCGGCCCGGGCGGCTCGCGCGCTTCGGCCTGCAGGAGCAGCGGATTCCTGCCCCGCACGATCGCCGCCAGCGCCGCGGCGATATCCACCTCCGGCACGTCCAGCTCGCGCGCGAAGGACTCGATCAGTCCCCGGTAGGGAACGCCGATGCCTGCCTCGAGCGCCGCGCCGATCCGTTCGCGGAAGCGCGCGACGCGCCTGAGGTTGACATCCTCGACGGTCGGCAACGACATCGGCTCGATCGGCTGGCGGGTGGCGCGCTCGATCGCGCGCAACAGGTTGCGCTCGCGCGGCGCGATGAACAGGATCGCCTCGCCGCTGCGACCCGCCCGCCCCGTCCGCCCGATGCGATGCACATAGGACTCGGGATCGGAGGGCACGTCGAAGTTCACGACATGCCCGATGCGCTCGACATCGAGCCCGCGCGCGGCGACATCGGTCGCGACCACGATATCGAGCTCGCCCGACTTCAGCTGCGCGACGATGCGCTCGCGCTGCGCCTGCGGCACGTCCCCGTTGAGCGCCGCTGCCGCGAAGCCGCGCGCCTCGAGCCGCTCGGCAAGCTCCATCGTCGCCTGCTTGGTGCGCGCGAAGACCAGCATCCCGTCGAAGGTCTCGACCTCGAGGATGCGGGTCAGCGCATCGAGCTTGTGCAGCCCGCTCACCA
>CAZRLI010000091.1:0-7753 GCA_964600535.1 uncultured Steroidobacteraceae bacterium
CGCGCGACTGAGACGAGCTTCGCGAGCTTGCCCTCGAGCTCGGCCTGGCGCTCGCGCAGCACCTCCACCTGGCGCTCGACCAGCGAGATCGTGGATGCCGAGCGCGCATGCGGCAGGCGCATGCGGCCGAGGATCGCCTGGTGGCGCTCGAAGAAATCCGGGTTCAGCTGCAGGAATCGCGCGATCGATTCCTCGTCGATCGCCTCCGCCGGCAGGTCGCGGGCTTCTCTTGTCGTCATGCTTCGATCTCCACGCTCCCGGTGAAAGATACTTCGGCGGGGCCCGTGAGCCAAATATTCTTGCCGGGCCCCGGCCAGGTGACCGTGAGTTCGCCGCCCGCGACGCCTACGTCGACCCGCTCGTCGAGCCGCCCATGGCGTCGCCCGACGGCGACGGCGGCGCAGGCCCCGGTGCCACAGGCGAGCGTTTCGCCCGTGCCGCGCTCGTACACGCGCAGGCGAATCCGGCCGCGGTCGACGATCTCCATGAAGCCGACGTTCACCCGCTTCGGGAAGCGCGGATGGCGCTCGATGGCGGGCCCGAGGCGGTCGACCGGGGCGGCGGCGGCCGACGCCACCGTGAGCACCGCGTGCGGATTGCCCATCGACACCGCGCCGACCTCGACCTCGCTGCCGCCCGCCTCGAGCGGGTAGACGTGCGCTTCGGTGGAAGCGTCGAAGGGCAGCGACGCCGGATTGAAGTCCGGCACCCCCATGTCGACCGACACCAGGCCACGGGGTTCGATGCGCGCGTGGATCAGGCCCGCGGGGCTGTCCATCACGAGATCCCCGTCGCGCGCCCGCCCGCGCAGCGCGAGCAGCGCGGCGATGCAACGCGCCCCATTGCCACACTGTTCGACCTCGAGCCCATCGGCGTTGAAGATGCGGTAGAAGACGGCCGTGCCGGCCCGGCGCGCCGGCTCGAGCATCAGTGCCTGGTCGAATCCGATGCCGGTGTGGCGGTCGGCGAGGCGGCGAAATCCGGCCGCGGAGGGCGGCGAGCCGCCGGCGGGCGCATCGAAGACGATGAAGTCGTTGCCGAGGCCGTGCATCTTGGTGAAATCGATGCGCATGCGCGCAGCCTACCGGATCGTCGTCATCGCGGCGCGGTCGCGGAACAGGCAGCGGTCCATCACCGTGAAGATGCCGGCGGCCTGGGCCTTGCGCGCCGCAGCCTCGTCGATGACGCCGTCCTGCAGCCAGAGCGCGGGCAGGCCGAGCCGGATGCAATCATCGACGATCGCGGCGACATGCTCGGGGCGGCGGAACACATCGACGATGTCGGGCTTCACGCCCGGGCCAAGGACGTCGGCGAGGTGATCGAGGTCCGGCACGGTGCGCTCGCCGAGGATCGTAGGTTCGACCGGATTGACCGGGGTGATCCGGTAGCCGAAACCCTGCAGGGACGACGCAACACGATGGCTCGGGCGGGAGGGGTCGGCGGAGAGGCCGACCACCGCGATGGTTCTTGCACGGCGCAGCAACTGCTCGATCGAGGCACGATCCGGGTTGGCGAACATCCCGCTAGTTTACGTCGGATCAGCCGTCAGCGCGGCCCAACGTGGATCGGAGTGCAGCGGCTTCAGGAAATACGACCAGCGCAATGCCTCGATGAATTCCCACACCCGCCTTGGTGCCTCTTCCTCGCTGCGTTCGATCGCGCTTCGCTGGGCTGCGAGCAATGCAAACGCTGCGTCGTGCCGTCCGCGCCAGGCCTCGATTTCAGCGAGCCGGAGGTCGCGCGTGCGCGCCGGCCGGGCCGCCAACTCCGGTGCAGGAGCTGAACACCGAGTTCGACGACCGCATGCCGAACGTGAGCCCGGATGGGCTCGAAATCGTCTTCAGTTCCACGCGACCGACCGACGCGAACGGCACCCCGGCCTTCGGCAGCTTCGACGTCTATGTGTCGACCCGACGCAGCACGCGCCACCCATGGTCCGCGCCGGTGAACCTTGGCGCCAACGTCAATACCGCGGGCAGCGAAACGCGCTCGTCGATGTCTGCTGATCGCAAGCGGCTGTACTTCGGTCGCGATGGGGACATCTATTCGAGCACCCGGCACTGGCTGAGGGGCCGTCACTGATGGCGTGATGGCAGCCGACCTTCACCCCGCCATAATGCCGGGGTGAAGGTCAAGGTATTGCCGTCGGGCGGGGTCTTCCACGCGCGGCGTGACGAGCCCGTGCTGGCGGCGGCCCTGCGCGGCCATTTCAACCTGCCGCACAGCTGCAGGAGCGGCCACTGCTCGTCCTGCCGCGCGCGCATCGTCTCGGGGGAGGTGTCCTATCCCGGCGCGCGGCCGCTCGGCCTGACGGCCGAAGAGGAGGCCGCCGGGTACGCGCTGCTGTGCCAGGCGCGGGCAGCGAGCGACCTCATCGTCGAAGCCCGCGAGATTCGCCGTGTCACCGACGTCGAGATCAAGACCCTGCCGTGCCGCATCGAGTCGAGCGAACGGCTCGCACCCGATGTGCTGCGCCTGTTCCTGCGCCTGCCGGCGGTCGAGAGCTTCCACTTCCTGCCAGGCCAGTACCTCGACGTACTGCTCGAGGGCGGCGGGCGGCGCAGCTTCTCGATCGCCTCGCCGCCGCACGATGCCGCGCGGCTCGAGTTGCATGTGCGGCGCGTTCCCGGCGGCGGCTTCACGGGCGCGCTCTTCGCCCAGGGGGCGCCGGGCGACCTGCTGCGCATCGAGGGACCGATCGGGCAGTTCGTGTACAGCGACGCGACGACGCCGGTGATCTTCATTGCGGGTGGTACCGGATTTGCGCCAGTCAAGTCGATGTTGCGCCACGCGCTCGAGCGCGGCACCGCGCGCGACACCTGGCTCTACTGGGGTGCGCGCACGCCGGTCGACCTCTACGAGCAAGCGCTGCTGCGCGACTGGGCGGTGCGCCATCCGCGATTCCGCTTCATCGGCGTGCTGTCGGAAGCATCAGCGGAGGCGTCCGGCGCGCCGCGGTACGGGCGGGGCTGGGTGCACGAGGCCGTGCTCGCGCGCCATCCCGATCTGTCAGGGTTCGAAGTGTATGCGGCGGGGCCGCCGGCGATGGTCGAGGCGATTCGTGCGCAGTTTCCGTCGCGGGGCCTCGCGGCGGGGCGCCTGCACTTCGATTCCTTCGATTACGCGCCGCGCTAGCGTCAGGCGTAGCGGCGCGTCGCCGCGACGAGGCAGGGCGTGGAGCGGCAGGCGGCGTGCAGCTGGCGGCGCCGCAGGGCGACGCTCGTCGTGTAGGACATGGCGACGGCGTCCGCGATCAACTGGCGCATGCCGATGGCCTCGCGATGCAGGTATTCCGCGAGCGCGAGCGACATGCAGGTGTGGCCCGGGACCCAGCCGTCATCCGCGCCGTCATGCAACGAGGTGAGCAGGGCGTCGGCGAGCGCGAGATCGAGGCCCAGCTGCTGGGCATCGGCCTGCAGCCACTCGGCCGCGAGCCGTGGATTCGTGGCCGCGGCGAGCATGAATGCGTACTCGCGCTCCATGATGTCGCCCATGTACGTGCCGAGCTCGCCGCTCACGCCGGGTTCGTCGCCGTATTCACGGGTCGGGAACAGCACCTCGAGCGGCGCCCAGGCCTGTATCGTGTCGCAGACCCAGCGGCGCGCGGCGGCGCAGGGAGAGGGATGGCCCAGCACCGCGGCGACCCGGCCCAGGGCGCGGTTGCGCAGTTTCAGCGTGGCAGGCTCGAAGGTGCGCGCCCAGCCGCAGCGGCCGTAGTCGGCCAGCCAGTCGTCGAAGGCTTGCTCGGCAAGTCCGTATGCGCTCGCAGCCGCGGAGTCCATTCAGTCGCCTCCCGTTTGTCGGTCCATCTCACGCCGATGCGGGCCCCGGCGCGTTGATGCGCGTCACAGGCGGAAGCGTTCGCGCAGGTCGCCCGCCATGCGGCGGCTCACGGCCAGGCGGTCGGGCAGGCCCTTCAGGTGCACGAAATACTGGCCGTCGGGATCGCGCTCGATGCGCTCGAGGTGGCGCGTGCTCACGAGCGCGCTGCGATGGATGCGCACGAAGCTGCCGGAGAACTCGTCCTCGAGGAGGCGCAGGGAGTCCTCGATCAGGTCCTCGCCACCCTCGTGGCGGACCGTCGTGTATTTCTGGTCCGCGATGAAGCAACGGACTTCCGCCAATGGAATCAACTGGATACTGTCGCGCCGCCGAACCGCGATGTGGCTGCGCGCAGTGGCGGCAGGCGCCACGCCCGGGGGTTCCGCCTGCGCGAGCTGGGGCCGGGTCAGGCGGCGGCAATTGGCGAGCGCCGCCGCGAGCTTGTCCCTGCGGATCGGCTTGACGAGATAGCCCGCCGCGCGCGCCTCGAAGGCATTCACCGCGTATTCGTCATAAGCTGTCGTGAATATGACAGCGGGCGGTTCGCTCATCGAGGCGATGCGCCGCGCTGCCTCGAGCCCGTCCATGTCGGGCATGCGCACATCGAGCAGCACCACGTCCGGCGAGAGGTCCATCGTGAGCTCGAGCGCCTCGCGACCGTTCGCGCCCTCGCCGACGACCTGCACGTCCGCGATCTCGGCGAGCAGGCTCGCGAGCCGCTCGCGCGCCGGGGGCTCGTCGTCAACGATGAGTGTCTTCAGCTTCATGCGGGAATCTCAATGTCACGATGTACTCGTCGTCGAAGCGGCCGGCCTTCACCGCCGCGCGTGCGCCGTACATCAGCGCGAGGCGCTCGCGGATGTTGGCGAGCGCGATGCGGTTGCCGTCGCGCGGCGTCGGGCTTTCGGGAGCGGGGTTTCGCACCACGATCGTCACCAGGCCGTTGGCATAGTCGCCGGTCACCGTCACGGTGCCGCCGCCGCTGCGTGGCTCGATGCCGTGGTAGATCGCGTTCTCGAGCAGCGGCTGGATCATCAGGCTCGGCACCATCGCCCGCTGCGGCACGCCGTTGATCCGCCACTCGACCCTGAGCCGCGTGCCGAGGCGCAGCGACTCGATGCGCTCGTAGGTCCTGGCGATCTCGATCTCCTCGGCCAGCGTGATCTGCTCGCGCTTCTCCGCGAGGCTCGCCCGGAACAGGTCCGCGAGGTCCTGCACGGCCTCCTCGGCGCGCGCGGGGTTCGAACGGGTGAGCGCGGCGATCGTGTTCATGCTGTTGAAGAGGAAATGGGGCCGGATACGCGCCTGCAAGGCGTGCACGCGGGCGCGCGACTGCATCTCGATGTTGCGGCGCCATTCGTGCGTCACATAGAAGTAACGCAGCGCGAGCGCGGTCACGATGAAGGCGATCGCGGCATTCCTGCCGATGAACGCCAGGTGCTCGCGCGGGAAGAGGTTGCCGATGTCGCCCGCGTCGAACACGCCGCTCGCGCCCATCCGGTAGGCTGCCTCCGACACGATGAGCACGATCCCGCAGACGATGCCGAGCACCGCGGCGGCACCCGCCTCGACCGGCAGCGCCTCGAGCCGGCGCCGCGCGAGGCACAGCGCGGCCTGGCCCGCGAGCCCGATCCAGATGAGGAACAGCGAGGTGCGCGCGAGATCGGTCCAGAAGGCGACCGCCGACGAGTCGCGCGCGAGCGTGACGACCAGGGCAGTGAGCTCCACGATCAGCACGATCGCGAGCACCATGTGCCCCGCGCAGAAGTCCGGCAGATAGTGCGAACGCTGCGGCGGGGTGTCGTTCATACGGGCAAGTCGAAGAGCGCCGCCTTGAGGCGGTAATCCGCCGAGATGTCTTCGTCGCCGTGGCCCTGCGCGATGAGCAGGGCGTACTCGGCGAGCATGCTCTCGACGACCGGCAGCTCGACGCCGCTCTCGGCCGCCATCGCGCGACAGATGGCGAGGTCCTTGGCGTGCAGGCGCACGCGAAACCCCGCGGGAAAGCTGCCGCGGATCATGTTCGGTGCGCGGTTGACGAAGTACCAGCTCGAACCGGCGCCCTTGCCGAGCGTCTCGACGAGTGCCTCGAGGGGCAACTCCTGCGCCCGCGCAAAGGCCATCGCTTCAGCGACCGCGCGGATGATGCCCGCGCACATGATCTGGTTGGTGGCCTTGGCAGCCTGGCCCGCGCCGCTCGCGCCGAAATGCGTGATCGTGCGGCCCATCGCGGCGAGCAGCGGCCGTGCGAGCGCGAAGGCCTGCGCGTCGCCACCGCACATCACGGCGAGCGTCGCGTCGCGGGCTCCCTCGACGCCGCCGCTCACCGGGCAATCGAGGAAGGCGGCGCCACGCGCTGCGAGGAGGGCCGCCGCCTCGCGCGCGGCGGCGGCGCTCACCGTGGAGCAGTCGATCACGAGCGCGCCCGGGCGCACGGCGGGCGCGATCGCATGCACGATCGAGAGCACGTCGGCGTCCGCCGATACGCAAATCACCAGGGCATCGACCGATGCGGCGAGTTCCGCCGGTGAAGCGGCCGGCACGACGCCCGTTTCGCGCGCGAACGCCTGCGCGACGGATGTGGTGCGGTTCCAGACGCCGGCGAGCAGTCCCGCCTGGTGGAGGTTGCGGGCCATGTGGCGGCCCATGGCGCCGAGGCCGATGAATCCTGCACGCATCCGGTCACCGCCCAATGCTTGTTGCGGCCGGCGGCCGCGGGCCGCAACTTTAGCAGTGAATCAGCGCGCGGCGGTCGACTTGCCGCAGGCCGCGTCCATGGCGGCCCGATTGTCGACCCGCACCTTGTCGGCGTCGGCGTCGGAGAGGTACTCGCGCTCGCCGTTCTCCAGGGTGCGGAAAATGCGCCTCGCCTGCAGCGATTTCTCGTAGCGTGCCTTGGCGGCGGCGCAGTCCTTGGCACGCTGCTCGGCGAGGTCCCTGGCGACCGCGCGCTCGGCGTCACGGGTTGCCGCCGCTTCGCTCGTGGGCGTGTTCGTGGAGCGGCTCGCCATGGCGGTGGAGCGCGAAGGCGTGCCGCTGGCGCCCGGCGGCCGCGGGTTCGTGGTGCGGATCAGCTCGGCGCCCTCGACCGGCTGGTCGCTGTAGTGCTCCTGGCCGCTCGAGTCGACCCAGCGATAGACGTCGGCCTGCGCAGCGAGGGGCGCGAGGGCGAGGGCGAGGCTGAAAACGAGGGCTGGGCGCATGGCGTGTGCTCCTGCCCTAGAGTATCCCCAAACGGGGCCGGACGGAATTTGAACTCGATCACAATTGGCCGACCGAGGCCACCTGCCACCGGCGACGGGCCATCAGTTCTGGTACGCCCTTTCCCCGTGAAAGGTCGTATCGAGCCCCTCGCGCTCCTGCTCCTCGCTGACCCGCAACCCGACGGTGAGGTCGGCGAGCTTGTAGCCGAGGTAGGCGATGAGCGCGCTCCACCCGATGGTGATCAGCACGCCGAGCGTCTGTACCCACACCTGGTGGCCCATCCGGTAACCCTCGAGCCCGGTTCCGCCAAGGGTCGGTGAGACGAGCACGCCGGTGAGGATCGCTCCCACGATGCCACCTACCGCGTGCACGCCGAACACGTCGAGCGAATCGTCGTACCCCGCCCAGGCCTTGAGCTTCGCGACGGCCCAGAGGCAGGCGAGGCCCGCGAGCAGCCCGAGGACGAGGGCGCCGCCGACGCCGAGGAATCCGCAGGAGGGCGTGATCGCGACCAGCCCGGCCACCGCGCCCGACGCCGCGCCGAGCATGGTCGGCTGGCCGCGGGTGATCCACTCGCCGGCCGTCCAGGCCACGACCGCTGCCGCCGTCGCGACGAAGGTATTGATGAACACGAGGCCGGTGAGCGGGCTCGCTTCGAGGTTCGAGCCGACGTTGAAGCCGAACCAGCCGACCCACAGGAGCGACGCGCCGATCATCACCATCGGCA
>CAZRLI010000092.1:0-7666 GCA_964600535.1 uncultured Steroidobacteraceae bacterium
TGCGCAGGTACTGGCTCACCGGCAGGCCGCCCCACAATCGCCTGTCCATGCGCACCTGGCGCTTGAACGCCTCGTCGATGCCGGTTTCCCCGCGGCGCACGGCCGTCGGGTCGTAGAGATTGCAGACGATGTCGATGTATCCGCTCAAGGCGATTCCCCTTCCAGCTGGCGGATCCTCGCACGAAGCGCGGCGTCGGCCACGACCCGCGCATGCAGCGCGCGCGCGAGCGCACCGCACCCCGGGGAGGTCCAGAGCGCCGTGTGGCGCCGCTGGAGATCTCCGGCATCCGGCGCCCGGCCCGACGGATCCGCTTCGAGGGCGAGGTCCCGCAGCCGATACCAGCTGTCGAAGAAACTCCCGCCGCCCGCATCGAGGCCGGTATGCGGCACGGCGGCTTGCGCCGGCGCCGGGCTGCGGCCCGACAGCCACCCCGGCACTTCGATCACACGCGCGGCGTCGTGCAGTGCCGCGACTGCCGCGCCGAGACCCAGCCCGATGACCGGGGCCGCCCCGAGGCCGAGCGCCTGGCGCGCGTGGCCTACCGCATCGCGCGCCGCATCGACGGGATCGGCGTCGTCGCCGACCGGATCGGAGGCGCCGCAACCCGGCAGATCGATCGCCCAGGCACCGCGTACCGCAGTCCCGTGTGCCCGCGCAAGGCGCAGTGCCGCGGCGCCGTCGCCCGGCAGGTCAGGCACCACGATCGCAGCGTCGGCTCCGCAACCCGCGCCCTGCACGTGCAGGTAGCCTGCGCCCCAGGGCAGCAGCCTGCGACCCGCGCCAGCGCCACCCTCGTGCCGCGCCCCGGCCGGGTCCCAGGGCGCGGCGTCGCGGGTCCCGGCGGCGAAATGCGCGCGGATTTCGCCCACCCATGCCTCGAGCGCAGCGCCGGGCCGCGCGATCCGCACCTGCGGCGTCGCCGCAACCCGGTCGAGATGCAAAGCGATCAGGTCGTGCTCGCGCGCCAGCAGCAGCGTTGGAACACGCAGCGCCGACACCGCGGCCGCGGCATCGAACCGGGCAGCGCAGGCATAGCCGAGCCGATAGGCGTCGCCGGCGCGCAGGAAATCCTCGAGCGTGCCGTAGACGACCTCCAGCGACGGCATCGCGGTCGCGAGCCGCGTGGCCGGCGTGCGCTCGTGCCACGGGAACCAGCGGAAATGATCGCTGATGCGCGACCAGAGCACGGCGAGATGGCTGCCGTCCCATTGCGGGACGAAGGGCACGAGGTAGCGCGCCAGGAATTCACCGCGTTCATGCGCGGTGAAGGCCGCGAGGCCGTCCAGCACGAGCGACTGCACGCGTCCCGGCGCCTCGAGGGCGAAGGCCGCGGCGATCGCCGCGCCCGTGTGCGTGCCGTAGAGCGCGAAGCGCGACAGGCCGAGGCCATCCGCCGCGGCACCGAGCGCACGCGTGAAGTCGCCCATCAGCGGCCGCTCCGGCGCCAGGTGATCCGACTGGCCGTAACCCGGCGTATCGAGCGCGATCACCGTGTAGCGATCGGCGAGCGCATCGATCAGCGGCAGCAGCGACGCCGACGAGCGCGGTGACGCATGCAGGGCCACCAGCGCCGGGCCGCGGCCGGCCCGGCGATAGTGCACGTACCCGTCACCGGCGCGGACCAGTCCGCGCTCGATCCCGTGGCGCGCCGCGTGACGCGGAACGAGCATGGGCTGCTCCGCTAGCGCCCCGCCCGCCTCAGAACTTCACCCCGAAGCCGAGCTTGTAGAAACGCGGGGCACCGGTCCACACCGCTGCATACGAGCCGATGTACGTGCCGCCCTCGTAGTAGCTCTTGTCGAAGCAGTTGGTGCAGGAGCCGACGAGCTCGTACCTGCCCTCGTTCCAGCGATAGCCGACCGAGGCGTTCACGATCGTGAAGTCGCCGGTGGTGTCGACGCCGGCCGGCAGCAGCGGCGCCGTGACCGAGAGGTCGGCCGGCGTGATCAGGTACTTGTCGGTGTAGAAGGCGTCCGCGTTGACCAGCAGCGAGCCGCTGGCGAGCGGATAGTCGACCGAGAAGCCGGCCTTGACCTGCAGTTGCGGCGCGCGCTGCAGTTCATCGGCGAGGTTCACCGGCTTCTGCCCCTCGTACTTCGTGTCGAGGTAGCCGAGGTTCGCGAACAGGTCGAGCCAGGGCGTCGCGCGCAGCGTGAACTCCGTCTCGGCGCCGTCGATCTTCGCGTCGGCGGTCGCGACCGTGTACACGCCCGCCACGGTGAGCGTGTTGAACAGGTCGGTGTAGTCCATCGTGAAGAGCGAAGTGTTCCAGCGGATGCGGCCGTTGAGCAGCGTCGCCTTGGCGCCGAGTTCCCACGACTCGACGTTCTCCGGGTCGACGTTGACAAACTGGTCCGCGCGCAGCGCGCGCCCGGTCCAGCCACCCGAACGGAATCCCTTGGTGTAGGAGGCGTAGGCAAAGAGGTCGTCGGTCACCTGCCAGTTCACGCCGAACTTCGGCGTGAACTTGCTGAACTCGCGGTCGACGTCGATCGACTGCCCTGCCGCCCCGAGCGCAACCAGCGAAGCGGTCGTGTAGTTGAACAGCGGGCCGGGCAGCGTGCTCGTCTGGACGACATCGAAGCTGCGGTCCTCCCAGGTGTAGCGCGCCGCACCGACCAGCGTGACCGGGCCGATCGAGTACTCGAGCTGGCCGAACGCGGCGTAACTCTCGACGTCGACCGTGTAGGCCTTGTTCCACTGGTTCTGCACCGCGACCGGCGTTGCGCGGATGCGGTCGGAGATCGTGACGTCGGACGACTCGTCGAAGTAGTAGATGCCGGCGACGAAGTTCAGCTGGTCCGTCAGGTCGCCGTTGAGCTGGAACTCCTGGCTCAACTGGTCGGACTTCTGGTGCTGCAACAGGTTGTACATCGGGGCCGGCTGGTCCGAGAGATCGATGTTGAGGTCCTGGTCGGTGTTGCGGTAGCCGGTAATCGACTTGAATGAGAGCGTGTCGTTGATCTTCCAGTCGACGTGCAGCGAGCCGCCCCAGGTGATCGAATCGCCGAAGGCATCGAGGCCGCTCACGACGGTGCGGATGTCGCCGGTCGACGGCCGCAGCACGCCGGCGATGTCGGACGCATAGTTGCCGTTCGTCTTGTCCTCGCTGTAGTCGAGCGCGAGGTTGATCTCGACCGCATCGGAAGCCAGCTGCCGCAGGGCGATGCGTCCGCCCCAGTAATCCATGTCGTTGACGTCCTTGCCGAGCGTGGTATTGCGGATGTAGCCGTCGCCCTGCTGCGTCAGGATGTTTGCGCGCGCGTAGAGCGTGTCGGTGAGCGCCGTGTTGCCGGAGAGCTTGAGGTCCCAGCGGTCATGGTTGCCGTACGAGCCACGCACCGCCAGTTCGCTGTCGGCCGTCGGCTTCCTGGTCACGATCTTGATCGCGCCGCCGTTGGTGTTGCGGCCGTACAGCGTCCCCTGCGGGCCGCGCAGCACCTCGATGCGCTCGACATCGGCGAGGTTGAAGTTGTTGGCGCCCTGGCGCGCGATGTACACGTCGTCGACATACACACCTACGCTCGTGTCGGCGGTCGCGAGATTCTCGGTCGTGCCGATGCCGCGCATGAAGAACGAATTGGCCGACGCCTGGCCGACATTGCTGTTCCCGGTCAGGTTCGGGACATTGAAGACGATCTGCTTCGAGTCCGTCACCTGGCGGCGTTCGATCGTCGCGGGATCCATCGCGGTCACCGCAACCGGGACCTTCTGGATGCCCTGCTCGCGGCGCTGCGCCGTGACCATGACTTCTTCGAGCGCCCCGGCCTCGGTGCCGGCTGGCTGCTGCGCGATCGAAGGCATGGCGGGGAGGGCCAGTGGCACGCCCAGCAGGACCGCACGAATGGAACAACTCACTACACGACGCGTCATGAGATTCCCCGGAAAGTTGAGTAGGCGAGTCGAAGAATCCTCGCCGACGAATGGAATGTCAATAAATCCTGATATAAGATAGATATGTCTCTATATTCGGATTTCATTAATGTCTGATGCGGCCCGCTCCGTCGCGCGAATCGCGGCACTGCTCGAACTCTTCGAGCGGGAGCGCCGCCCGCTGTCCAGCACGGAAATCGGCGAAAGCCTCGGCATCCCCCGCTCGAGCGCCGGCACGCTGCTCAAGGCCCTGGTCCAACTCGGCTGGCTCACCATCGACCGGCGCCGCGCCACGTACTTTCCGGGCGCGCGCCTGGCGCGCCTGACCGGCTGGCTGCTGAGCGAATCGCTGCTCGATGACCGGGTGCTGCGCGCACTCGAGGCACTGTGCGCCAGCACGGGCGAAACCGTGACGATCTCCTGCGCCAATGACCTCGAGGTGGAGATACTGCACGTCCGCGGGCCAACGACCGGCATCCATCTCGTCGTCGAGGAAGGCCAGCGCATCCCCCTGTGGGGTTCGGCAATCGGCACCGCCTACCTCACGACGCTGCCCGACTCCACGATCCGCTCGATGTACCGCCGCAGCCAGCACGGCGCGCATGGACGGCGCCCCGAGGTGCCGATTGCCGCGGTGCTCAAGACCGTGCGTCGCGCGCGGCGCGACGGTTATGCCTTCGTCGACAGTTTCGTGGTGCCGGGCGTGGCGGCGATATCCGCGCCGCTGCCGGACGCCATCGGCCCGCGCCCGCTGATCG
Organism: uncultured Steroidobacteraceae bacterium; assembly: GCA_964600535.1. Classification (GTDB taxonomy): domain Bacteria; phylum Pseudomonadota; class Gammaproteobacteria; order Steroidobacterales; family Steroidobacteraceae; genus CADEFQ01. Next base: position 4,633 of record CAZRLI010000092.1, read on the forward strand.
CCAGCGTCGGCGGACCCGCCGACCGCCTCAGCGCGCGCGCCGCCGCCGTCGCGGCGGCCCTCGGGAAATTCATCGGGGCGATCCAGTAAATGCAGAACTTCACGGTTGAAGTACCGGGCACCTACCGGCCGCTCACCATCACGACCGGTGTACACGCGGCGGCCCGCCGTACGCCGCACAAGATCGCGCTGGTCGAAGGCGCGCGCACGCTCAGCTTCGCGCAGCTGGTCGAGCGGATGGCGCGACTCGGCGCCGCGGGCACGGCGGCGCTCGGCCTCGCGCACGGCGAGCATGTCGCGGTGGTCGGGCCGAACTGCATCGAGTTCCTCGAAGTGGTGCTCGGGCTGTCCGACATCGGGGTCGCGGTCGTCACGCTCAGCCCGCGGCTCAATGCCACGGAACTCGGCGAGATCTGCGCGGACTCCGGCTCGACCGTGCTCTTCGCCCACGAAAGCTGCCGCGCGGTCGTGGCAGCGGCGCCGCTGGCCGGCCTGCGGCGCGTCGTCTGGTTCGGCGCCGAGTACGAGGCCCTGCTCGATGCCCACGCGCCCGCGGACGTCGTGCGCACCGCCGGCGAGTGGGACATCTTCAGCATTCCGTATACCTCGGGAACCACCGGACGCCCGAAGGGGGTGCTGCTCCCGCATCGCGCGCGCGCCCTGCTCTTCCACGAGTTCGCCGTCGAGTTCGGCTGCTTCGGCCCCGACGACACCTTCCTCGCGTTTGCCCCGTTTGCACATGGTGCCGGGCTCTGCTTCGGGCTGCTGCCGATCTTCTTCGGTGGCAGCTGCGAAATCCTCGGCCGCTTCGACGCAGCCACGGTCGTCGAGAAGATCGCGACGCGCCGCCACACCGGCGTGTTCCTCGTGCCGACACAGTTCCACGCGATCTTCAGCCTCGACCGCGAATTCCTCGCGGCCCACAGGTCGCACGCGCTCAAGGCGATGATCTCCAACGCCTCGGCGCTGCCGCAGGCCGTCAAGGAAAAGATCGTCGGGCAATGGGGCGACGGCATCCTGCACGAGCTGTACGGCTGCACCGAAGCCGGCGTTTCGACGAACCTCCGGCCGGTCGACCAGCTGCGCAAGCAGCAGTGCGTCGGCTTGCCGATGCCCTGCACGCAGGTGCGGCTGCTCGATGACGAAGGGCGCGACGTGCCGCGCGGCGAGCTCGGCGAGATCCATACGATCTCGCCCTTCATGTTCAGCGGCTACTGGCAGGAGGGCCGGCGCGTGATGCCGCCGATGGTGGACGGCTGGTTCTCGGCAGGCGACATCGGGCGGCAGGACGAGGACGGCTACCTCTACATCGTCGATCGCAAGAAGGACATGGTGGTATCCGGTGGCATCAACATCTATCCCCGCCAGATCGAGGAAGTGCTCTACGGCCACGCGGCGGTGCAGGAAGCCGCCGTGGTCGGCGTCGCCGATCCCAGGTGGGGCGAGCGACTCAAGGCCTTCGTCGTCTTGCGGGCCGGAGCGCGGGCGACGGCCGCGGAATTGATCGAGTACTGCATGGCGCAGCTCTCCTCGTACAAGGTGCCGCGGGACATTGCCTTCGTGCCCGACCTGCCGCGCAACGCCAACGGCAAGATCATGAAGCGCGCGCTGCGCGAAAGGCCCTGAGGCCACCCGCGAGCAACGCCGCGCCGGCAACGGCACTCAGCGTGCCGATCCACGCGAGCGAATCGCCCACTCGCAACGGATCGGCGAACACGCGATCGGTCAGCAGCGCAACCAGCGTGGGCCCGGCGCCGATGCCGACCAGGTTGACGGCGAAGAGGAATACCGCGGAGACCTGCGCGCGCAGGTGCGGCGGCGTCACGACCTGCAGGCCCGTGACGGCCGCGCCGAACGCGAACGCCGAGAAGAACATCAGCGGCGCGAAGAGCGAGACGGCGAGCCACGGCGACGCGAGCGTGGTCGCGCCGAGCGTGAAGGGCACGAGCCCCGCTCCGCTCACGATGCCCACTCGCATGGTGGCGTCGAGCGCCCCGCGGCGGCGCCACCCGTCGGCCACGAGGCCGCCGGCGATGATGCCGCTCGTGCCGAAGAGCAGCATGCCGAGGCCCAGGGCATACGCGACGTCGCGGATGCCCCATCCAAAGCTGCGGATGAGGTAGCTCGGCATCCAGGCGACGTAGGCATTGAACACGATCGCGAGCAGCGTGAAGCCGCCGATGTGGGTCGCGTACGCGGCCGCGTGCCGCCCGAGATGCGCCAGCACCGCACGGCTGCCGGCCTCCCGGCCCGCCGGCCGCCGGCGCGACGGTTCGCGCAGCGTCGCAACCCAGGCCGCGACCGCCAGTCCCGGCAGTCCCACGACGAAGAACACGAGCTGCCAGGCGTAGAGCGGACCGAGCAGCGGCAGGTGCACGGGCGGCAGCGCGGCCACCGCGCCGGCGACGGCACCGCCTGCCAGCAGTGCGATCCCGGCGCCGGCGTAGATCGCCGACGAGTACACGCCGAGTGCGCGGCCGAGGCGCTCCTCGGGAAACGAGTCCGCGATCATCGAGTACGCCGCGGGCGACAGCGCGGCTTCGCCCACCCCGACACCGACCCGGGCGAGGAACAGTTGCCCGAAGTTCCGCGCCAGGCCGCAGACGGCCGTCATCAGGCTCCAGACCGCGATGCCGGCCGCGACGATGTTCCGCCGGGAGGCGCGATCGGCGAGGCGCGCAATCGGTATGCCGAGCGCGGTGTAGAAGACTGCGAACGCGAGCCCATGCAACAGGCTCACCTGCGTGTCGGACAGGCCGAGGTCGCGCTTGATCGGCTCGACCAGCAGCGTGAGGATCGTGCGGTCGACGAACGACAGCGTATAGGCGACGAGCAGCACCGCCACGACGTACCAACCGTAGCGGGAGCGCGTCATGCTCTTGTTTTTACAGGCGTTGCGATCGTCGCGCAAATTCACGGACATGAATTTGACAGCTCCCTGCCGTCTCTGGCGGGATAGCCCGCATGGCCAGCCTGCAATCGATCAAACACTGGGACGACGAGACGGACGTGCTGATCGCCGGTTACGGCGTCGC
>CAZRLI010000093.1:0-7665 GCA_964600535.1 uncultured Steroidobacteraceae bacterium
GAACTCGTCGCCGCCGAGCCGCGCGACCGTATCGCCTTCCTTGACGCAAGCGCGCAGGCGCTGCGCCACGATCGTGAGGAGCTGGTCGCCCGCTGCATGCCCGACACTGTCGTTGACGCGCTTGAAGTGATCGAGGTCGACATAGAGCAGCGCGCCACGCGTCCCGCCGGCCGTCGCGCTCGCGAGTTCCTGGGCCAGCCGGTCGCGGAACAGCAACCGGTTCGGCAGACTGGTGAGCGCGTCATAGTGGGCCTGCCGGTAGAGACGCTCGTCGCGCGCGCTGTTGGAGAGCGCCACCGACAGCCGGTCCGCGAATTCCGCGCCATAGCGCGCGAGCGCCGGGTCCGCGGTCGGCGCCTCGCGGTAGCCGAGCGACAGCACCGCGACCAGCCGGTCGCCCGACCTCACCGGCCACACCCAGAAGAACCCGGCACCGAGTTCCGCCAGCGGCCGCAGCAGGCTGTGGCGCGCGGGCTCGCAGCGCGCGATCGTCACGCCTTCCGGCGCCTCTTCCAGCGTCGCGAGCAGGTCGGGATCGAGCTCGACGCGCACCACGGGCAGCCCGGCCATCTGTGGCGCGGAAAAATACACGCGCCCATACTCCGCGGAATCCGCGTCGATCAGCGTGATCGCCACACCGTCGCAGCGCGTGACCGCCTGCACCCGCGTCAGGATCGTGTCGAACATCTGCTCGAGCTCGGCGGAACCGAGGAGCAGCCGGTCGATCTCGCCCAGCGTCTCGAGCGCGGCAAGTCGCTCGGTGAACCGGCCGGCCGCAAGGTTGTAGGCGTCGATGGCCTCGCCGAGTTCGTCGGCATCCGCGCCGCGCACGCGCGGGACGCCGGGTGCGCCGTCGTGCGCGAACGCCGCGCCGAAGCGCGCGATGAGGGGCAGGTAGCGGCGCGCCAGGAGGAACGCGCCCAGCGCGACGGCGGCGAGCGCCAGGGTGCCGAGCAGCACCAGCTCCGCGGCGACCGGGCGCGCCGCATCGGTCCAGGCCGGTCGCGGCTTGAAGACCACGACCGACCAGCCGCCGGCGGCCGGATGATCGAGGCGCGCGAGCCCGCCCTGCCACTCGACGCCCGCGGCCTGCCAGGCGAGCGGCAGTGCGCCCTGCGAGGCCTCGAGGTTGCGGCCGTAGCGGGCGAGCGTGTCGACCACTTCCTCGGGCAGCGCAGCAGTGCTGAAGAGGAGCCGCCCGCTGCCATCGAGCAGCGCGACGCGCCGCGCGGCCGCCTCCTGCAGGCCATCATCCGGCAGGTTCGCTGCGCTCTCGGCCGCATACCCCGCGGCAGTGTCCCCGGTTGCACGCGCCTGCGACGCGGAGAGCCTCGCGGCGAACCCCGCGGCGAAGGCCTGTGCGTCGAGCGTCAGCGCCTGCGCGGCGCCCGCATCGACGGCGCGCGCGGACTGCTGCACGAGCAGCAGGGCGGCAAAGGACGCCGGCACGAGCACGCCCAGCGCGAGCGTGGCCGCGATCCGTCGCCCCATGCGGGTGCCGATGCTCGCGCGAAGTGGGTCCATGGACTCGAATTTAACGAAAGTTGGCGTCGCAACGGCGTGGTGCCGGTCACGAATCGGAGAGTTGTGAATTGCATCACGCTATGCTTGGCGCCGTGTCGTACGACGCCTTCCATCGCGACCAGTCGAGACGCCGGGCCGCCTGGCTGCTCGCCCTCACCATCGTGCTCGTCTTCTATGCGTCGTTCTTTCCTTTCCGCTTCGATGCCGCGCGGTTCGCCGCGGCCTGGCAGCGGGGGCTGGCGGAGCTGCTGCCGTGGGGCTATTCGGCGCGCGCCGACCGCGTGGGCAACCTGCTCTCCTACCTGCCGGTCGGCGCACTGCTGGCGTACCTGGCGCCGCCGCGCTGGCGGGCGCCGGCGGCCCTGCTCGGCGCGATCGTGCTCGCCTCGGCCCTGTCGTTCACGATCGAGCTGCTGCAGAACCTGACGCGATCGCGCGTTCCCAATCTGGTCGATGTCGCGATGAATGCGACGGGCGGAGCCTGCGGTGCGCTGGCCGGAGCGCTGTTGCGCACGCGGCGCTGGCGGCTCGGGTCCATCGCCCTGCGCCATGCGCGCCCCGAGCCGATCGCGCTGGTGCTCGTGGCGCTCTGGTTCGCCAGCCACGCGGTGCCCTTCATGCCCCGCCTCAACCAGGGCCACGTCTGGGCGGGCATGCAGCCACTCAGGGACCTCGACCACGACGTCATCGCGATCTTCGCGTACTTCGCGGGCTACCTCGTGGTCGCCTCGGCCGTCCGGCGCCTGGTGGTGCCCGGCAGCTTCGCCCGCACCCTGCTGACGGTCGCGGCGCTGTCGCTGCTGCTGCGCGTGGTCTTCGTCAGCCAGTGGCTGACGCTCGATGAATGCCTCGGCCTGGCGGCCGCGCTACCGGTCGCGGCCTGGCTGCGCAGCGTGACGCGGGCGCGCGCATTCCGGGTCACCTTCGCGATCGTGGTGCTCGCGTTCGCGCTCGAGCTCGCCTTTCCGCCCCAACAGCCCTGGTCGGAGGCGGTGACCTTCCTGGCGCGCGCCTTCATGATCGTCGGGGCGCTGTGGCTCGCGGCGGCAGCGGGAGTCTCGCTGCTCGCGGCAACCCTGGTGCTCGCAACGGGTGTCGCCTTGCTGGCCGGGCCGACGGCGGGATTCCTGGCGATCGTCGCGGGCCTGCTCGTGCACGCCGGCCGGGTGTTGCACCATTCACCGGTTGCGCGGGTGCACGGCCGCTGACGCGGCGTCGCGCGGGACCTGCGGTCAGTCGCGGGTAGCCAGCTGCGCCAGCTTGCGGATCGCCGGCCAGGTGTAGCGCGTGACCCCGCGCCGGCCCGAGCGGGTTACGCCGAGCATCGCGCGTGCGACCGCCTGCGCGCCAATCGGGCGCCACTGCGCGAGCGGACCGAGCATCAGGGGCGCGATCAGCGGCACGGTCCACTGCATCACGAGCTCGCGCGGCCGCAGGCCGCGGCGCGAACCGAGCAACAGGCTCGGCTGCAGGATATCGAGCGCCGGGAAGCCGAGCGTCATGACGGCCGCCTCGGTTTGCGCCTTCACCCGCAGGTAGAGCACGCGACTGGCCGCGTCGGCACCGACCGACGACACCAGCACGAAGCGCTGTGCCTGCGCGGCGCGCGCCGCTCGCGCGAATGCCAGCACCAGGTCGTGGTCGACCTGCCGGAATGCCGATTCCGATCCGGCATCCCGCAACGTCGTGCCGAGGCAGCAGTAGGCCTCGCTGCAGGTGACGCCGCGCAACTGCGCCTCGAGGTTCGCGAAGGACACCACCCGGTTGGCGAGCTTCGCGTGATCGCGGGTCAGCGGCCGGCGCGTCACCGCGTGGACCCGCCCATACTCCGGCGCCTCGCACAGCACCGTGACCAGCTGCTGCCCGACGAGGCCGCTGGCCCCGGCCACCAGCGCGACCTTTCGCGTATCGTTCATAGCCGCTCCCCCGCCGCTGATGATATCGTGCAAGCGACAAGTGGAGCGATGGTCATGCGACGGATCCGGGTTTGCGCTGCGCTGATTCTTGCCGCCGTCGGCGCGGCGGCGGCGGTCCAGGCCGTGGCCGTCACCGACGATGAGCGCATCGCCCTGTACGCGCAGTTCCGCGCCTCATTCGACGCCGGGCAATACCAGCAGGCCCTGCCGGTCGCCGAGCAGCTCGTCGCCGCGACCGAGCAACAGTACGGCGACAAGGACCGCGCGCTCGCCAACCCGCTTGCGAATGTCGGCACCACGCAGCTGCGCCTCGGCAACTTCGCCGCGGCGGAGGCCGCGTACAAGCGCGCGCTCGCGATCCTCGACCTCGCCGCCTCCACCACCGATCGCGCGCGGCTGCGGCCGTTGCAGGGCCTCGGCCTGAGCTATGCGCGCTCCGACCAGCCCGCGCCGGCCGTCGAGACCCTGCGGCACGCGGTCGACCTCTCCCGCAACCTCGATGGCCTGTACAACTTCGAGCAGCTCGATTTCGTCCGCGCGCTGATCGACATGTATGTCGCGCAGAATCGCCTCGAGGACGCCGAGCGCGAGCATCAATATGCCTTCCGCGTTGCCGAGACGGCCTACGGCAGGGGTGACCCGCGGATGCTGCCGGCTTACGACTACCTCGCGCGCTGGTACGAGTACGTGGGCCGCTATACGACCGCCCGCGTGGAGCACATGCGCGCGCTGCGCCTCGCGGAGGCGACCTCGGGTCGCGGGACCGTGCCGACCATCGAGCCGCTGCGCGGTGTCGCGCGCGCCTACCGCCTCGAGTACCTGTACGGCCCGGAGGTCACGCAGGAATCCACTGCAACCGATCCGGTGCTGTTCAGCACCAACCCGGGAGCCGGCCAGACCGACACGCGCCTGAACCCGGAGGGCGAGCGCGCGCTGCGCCTCGCGCTGCAGGCGGCGCAAAAGGCCGATCCGCCGGTCCCTGCGCAGCTTGGCGCCACGCTGGTCGATTTCGGCGACTGGAAGCTGACGGCAGGCGACGGCAAGGGGGCGCGCGATGCCTATCGCGACGCCTGGAAGTCGCTCGAGGCCTCCGACAACCTGCAGCTCGTCGCGGCACCGCGCCAGCTGCGCTACAAGCCGCCGGCCTCGTCGGTCGCGCGCTTCACCGGCGGCAATGTCGAGAACTACGACGAGTTCGCGATCGAAGCGACGTTCACGGTACGCGCCGACGGCCGCACCAGCGCGGTCGTGGTTTCGCCGTCGGAAGCCCCGGCCGAGTTCCGCGAGGGCGTCGAGGCGGCGGTGCGCAAGGCCATCTACGCGCCGCGCCTGGAGAACGGCGAGCCGGTCGAGACGACCGGCGTCTCGCTGGTCGAGCACGTGCTGGTGCGCAAGCCGGAAGCGAAGCGCGCGGCGCAATAACCCGCTGTCAGCCGGCCGCGGAGCGCAACTGCGACTGCGGCGGCGGCGCCCCCGCCGGCACGGGCGCCGGCGGCGGCTGCGCCGGCACCGGTGCCGGCGCGCCCTGCGGCGGATCGATCACCGGGACCGCCTCGATCCGCTTCATCGCTTCGGTCGGGGCGCCGCCCTCGGCCACGACCGCCGCCGGTGCGACCAGGGCCTCGCCCCGCGCGAGCTGCTGGGCAACCGGCTGGCGCGGGAACTGCACGAGGAATTTCGCGGCCGCATCGCGCATCGCGGCACGCGTGGCGATCTCGAGCGGCTTGCTGCTGGATACGGCCTGGTCGCGACCGCTGCCGTAGCCGGTGATCGTGTACGAATCGACCAGCTTCATGCCCTGGGCGTACACGTTGATCCGGTAGCGGATGGTCACCGCGTAGTAGTCGCCGCCGGTTTCGTTCGCGGTGGCGAACGAGTACTGCTCCATGCGCGGCTCGAATATCACCGCGAGGCCGGTCGCGTCGCGCGCAGCATCGACGTCATCGAAGAAGCGCGGGTCGGCGAACAGCGCACCGAACACCTCATGCGCGAGGCGCAGGTGCCCGGCGCCCAGCACCACCAGCCAGTCGACGCCGCTGCGGGTCTCGGTGTGGCGATAGTTGCGCTGCTCGCCGGTCACCAGCACCGCGGCCCTGACCGGCATCTGGCGCACCAGCGGCTTGGGTATGGCCGGCTCGGGCGCAATCTCGACACTGCCGCAGCCGCCCAGCACGAGCAGCGCGGCGAGCGATGCGGCGCGTGTCGTAATGGTTCGTGGCGACATGTGGATCAGCCTCCGCCGATGCATTGGCGCGTGCCGAACACCTCGATGTAGCCTGCGCAGGCCTTCTCGGTGGTCACGGGGACGAAGGTGCCCCCGTTGCGGTCGCACACGGCCCGCATTAAGGCAGCAAAGCGGATGCTTGTAAACGGCGGCATGCCGGGGCCCTCGGGAAAGCCGATCGCATGGATGCGCACGCGACGGCGGCCGTGGGCGTCGGGCGGATTCGCCTTGTCGATGTCGTCGAGCGCCTTCTGGATCGAGTCGCCGGTGAATTCGTCGCCGATCACATAGACGCTGATGCGCTTGTCGATCGCCCAGTATTTCGCGACCGCCTCCTCGATGCCCTGCACCGGGTCGGAATCGCTGAACGCGCGCCAGTTGCGGAACGTGCTGTTGATGCGCGCACGCTGTTGCGGGTTGTCCTGCAGCCACTGGCCGCGGGTGCCCGGGAACATCGGCTTGCCCTCGTCGTCGAGCACCTGCAGGCCACGCACCTTCGGGTAGATGTCGAGGATCTCCTTCAGCACCGCCTGTGCGCTGTCCCAATGCGCCGCCAGCATGCTGCCCGAGGTGTCGATCACGAAGATGATCCACTCGCTGTCGATCGGTATGCCACCCACGGCCTCGGTCGGCGGGCGCCGGCGCGACTGCTTCTGCAGCTTCTTCAGGTCCTCCGAGAGCGATTCGTAGGCGGCGACGAGCTCGCCCTCGATGATGTTCGCCACCGCGGCGTCCTTGCGGCTCGCCTCGAACTGCCCCTTCACCGCCGACACCTCGCCGCTGACGCGCGCGAGATTGAGCTTCTCGCGCCGCAGGCGGTCGCTGCGGCCCTGCATTTCGCGCTCGAGGACATCGGTCTCGCCGCGGATTTCGTTCAATTCCTTCTGCAGCGCGAGCACCTGGCCGTCGAGCCGCTCGCGGCTCTTCTCGATCACCACGGGCTGGCCGAACTCGGACAGGACCAGCAGCAGGATGATCGCGCCGAACCCGCAGCAGATGCAGTCGAGGAACGAGAGGCTGAACACTTCCGTGTCGCGCCGCTGCAGTTTCATGGCCAGTCCTTCGAGGGCATCAGGTAGGCCCCGCCGGAATTGCGCGCCAGGCGCCAGAAGGCGTGCGCGGCCGGATTGTCGCCCCGCATCGGCAGCAGCACGACGTCGATCTGGGTGCGCGGCGGCAGGGCCTTCACCGCATCGTCGAACAGGCGCATGCGCGCGGCGGCATCCACGTAGCGCCGGATCGCCGGCGGGCTGGCACCTTGGGTCGGCAGGCCGTCCGTGATGAGGATCACCTGGTCCGGCGCCGGCGAGAGCTGGCGGATCGCGCCGAACGCATTGATCAGGCTCGTGCCGTTTTGCGGCACCACCGCATCGAGTTCCTCGAGCACGCGGTCGACCTGGGCCTGGTCACCGCTCGCCAGCCACTTGCCGGCGGTGTCCGCCAACAGCGGCACCGGCCGGGTGTCGAAGCGATAGACCTGGTATTGGCTGGCCGCCGGGATCTGCGCCGCGAGCCAGCCGACCGTCTTCACGCCGCGCCGCCACTTTGCGGCCGCGCGGCGCGATGCGTCGCTGGTATTGCGCAGGCGGATCACGTTGACCACGTCGTCGTCGAGCATGCTCGCCGAGGAATCGATCAGCACCAGGATGTGCCTGCCGCGCATCCGCAGGCCCGTGATGTAGCGGCGGTCCGCGCCGCCCTTGGCGACCTTCACGGCGTCGCCCGGCGGGCCGGCCTCCCGGCTCGCGGCCTCGAGCCGGCGCGTGCCCTCCTCGAGCGAGCGGATATCCGCCTTGAGCTTTTCGATGTGCTCGCGGCGCGCGATCGTGGAGTCGTCGTAGATCGAACCCTGGTCGCGCTCCACCTTCAGCTGTTCGATCAGCCGGGTGGCACGCGATGCGGCGCTGACGGTTTCGCTGGTGGTCTTGGCGAGCGAATTGCGCAGCACCACGAGGTTCTTCGTGCCCTCGAGAACCTGCTCCTCGAGCAGGCGCACCTGCG
>CAZRLI010000094.1:0-7383 GCA_964600535.1 uncultured Steroidobacteraceae bacterium
TGGAGAAGCGCGAACGCGGCTTCGATCTGCTGGTCGACGTGCTCGGCGCCGACCACCACGGCTATGTCGCGCGCGTGCGCGGCGGGCTCATCGCGATGGGCCAGCCGCCCGACTGCCTCGAGGCCATACTGATCCAGTTCGTGAGCCTGTGGCGCGGCACGGAAAAGATCCCGATGGGCAAGCGCGACGCGCAGTTCGTCACGCTGCGCCAGTTGCGCGAGGAGGTGGGCACCGATGCCTGCCGCTTCTTCTATCTCATGCGCAGCCACGACCAGCCGCTCGACTTCGACCTCGAGCTCGCCAAGTCGCGCTCGAACGAGAACCCGGTCTACTACATCCAGTACGCGCACGCGCGCGTCTCGAGCGTGATGAAGCAGCTGGCCGCCAAGGGCTATCGCTACGAGGAGGCCGTCGCGCGCTCGAGCCTCGGGCTCCTCGCGGGCGAGCACGAGCAGGCCGTGCTCGGCGTGCTGGTGCGTTACCCGGAGATCGTGCGCCAGGCCGCCGCCAACCGCACGCCGCACACGCTCGTGCATTACCTGCGCGAGCTCGCCAACGCCTTCCACGCCTGGTACAACGCCGCGACCTTCATCGTCGAGGAGCCGGCGCTGCGCAACGCGCGCCTCGCGCTCGCGCTCGGCGTGCAGCAGGTGGTGCGCAACGGCCTCGCCCTGCTCGGCGTCTCCGCACCGGAATCGATGTGAGACCGATCGCGCGCGATTACAAGGCGACCCGCGGCGGCAGGTTCGATCCCGGCAGGTACCGCCAGTTCGGCTTCGGCCTGGCATCGGGCCTGGCGGTGGCACTGCTGGTGTTCGTGGTGATGAACCAGCGCGCGCTGCAGCCGCCCGCGGGAGCCGACGCGCCGCGCCCGGAGCCGCGCGCCGCGGCGGCGCCCGCCGATGCGGAGCCCGCCGACGACGAAGCGGCCGGCAAGCAATACGATTTCTACGAGATGCTGCCGAAGTTCGAGGTCGTGGTGCCGGAGAAGGACCGCGACGTGAAGCGGGATGTCCCGGCGGCGACGGTGGAGCGCCCCGGCGTGTACGTCCTGCAGGCCGGTTCCTATCGCAGCCAGCCCGACGCCGAGCGCGTGCGCTCGCAGCTCGCGCTGCAGGGCATCCAGGCCGTCGTGCAGCGGGTCGCGGTCGATGCCGACGTGTGGCATCGCGTGCGCATCGGCCCGATCGCCGATCTGCGGGAACTGAACCGCGTGCGTGACCGGCTGCGCTCGGCGGACATCGACGCCCTGGTCATCCGGGTTGGGGACTGAACATGCAGGCACAGCCGGCGCACGGACCGTCGAATGCCACGCTGGCCTGGTGGGGCGCCGCCGCCGGCGCCGCGCTCTGGGCGCTGTCACCACTGATCGCGAATCGACGCGAGCCATGGGACGCCGCGATCCCGTATTACTGGATCGGGCTGGTCGTCGCCGGTGCCTGGCTCGCCTGGCGTTCGCGGCGCCGCTCGGCGCTGTGGCCGATCCTGTCGGGCCTCTATCTCGGGCAGCTTGCCTACGGGCTCCTGGCGCTCGGCGTCGGCAACCTGCTGCCGCTCGGGCTGATCGCGCTCGCGGTCTACCTGGTCCCCGCCTACGTCGCGGCGCGCATTGCCTACTGGTGGATCGGCCGCCGTGATGCCCGCGATTGAAGCCCGCCTGCCGCTGACCGCGGCGGCGATCCTGGTCGTCGCCGCGCTCGCCGGCTGCGCCAGTGCACCACCGCCTGCGCCACCTGCGCCGCCGGCGGTGCAAGTCCCGCCACCCCCGCCACCGCCGACGGAGATCTCGATCGCCGCCGTCGGCGACATCATGCTCGGTACCGATTTTCCGCAGGACATCCTGCCTGACGACGACGGCGTCGGCTTCCTGCGGCAGGTGACGCCGATCCTGTCGGCCGCGGACCTCGCATTCGGCAACCTCGAAGGCGTGCTGATGGACGGCGGCGAACCGGTCAAGCAGTGCGGCAGCTCGAACCGCTGCTTCCTGTTCCGCACGCCGACCCGCTATGCCAGCTACCTCGCCGCGGCGGGCTTCGACCTGCTGAGCCTCGCGAACAACCACGCGCGCGACTTCGGCGAGGCGGGCCGCGACTCGAGCATGGCCGCGCTCGACGCGGTGGGCATCCGCCACTCGGGCCGCGAAGGCACCTGGGCCGGGATGACCGTGAAGGGCGTGCGCGTCGCCATGATCGCCTTCGCGCCCAACGTCGGCGCCAATTCGCTCAACGACCACGAGATTGCGGTGGAGCGCGTGCGCGCGCTCGCCGCGGACAACGACATCGTGATCGTCTCGTTCCACGCCGGTGCCGAGGGCGACGGCGCGGAACAGCTGCCCTTCGCGCGCGAGTACTACGTCGGCGAGGACCGCGGCGACGTCGTGATGTTCGCGCATGCGATGGTGGACGCCGGCGCCGACCTGCTCCTCGGCCACGGGCCACACGTCGCCCGCGCGATGGAGCTGTATCGCGATCGCCTGATCGCCTACAGCCTCGGCAACTTCGCCACCTACTACGGCATCGGCGTCGAGGGCAATCGCGGTATCGCCCCGATCCTCACCGCGCGGCTCGATGGCGAGGGCCGCTTTCGCGGCGGGCACATCGACTCGACGATCCAGCTGCGGCCCGACGGCCCATCGATCGACCGCGACGCGCGGGTGCTGGCGCTCATCCGCGAACTCACCGCAGCGGCGTTCCCCGACGGCGCGCTCGAGATCGGCGGGGACGGGGAGATGGCGCGGCGCTGAAACGCACCCCGGGAGGCGCGCACTCCGGGCCCTGCGCCCTCAACCCTGTGCCCTCGGCCCTTCGCCCGGCTTCTTCGCCAGCAGCTTGTCGATCCGCTTGCCGTCCATGTCGATGACCTCGAACCGCAGGCCGCGCCAGGTGAGCACGTCCCCCGCCTGCGGGATGCGGCCGAGGCGGGCGAGCAGGAAGCCGGCCGCGGTGTGGTAGTCGCCCGAGGCCATGTCGCGACGACCGAGGGCGCGCTGCAACTCGCCGATCGGCAGGTGACCGTCGATCAGCAGCGAGCCGTCCTCGCGCGCCAGGGCCACCGGGCGTTCGCGGCTGCCGACATCCGGCAATTCGCCCGCGATCGCCTTCAGGATGTCGATCGGCGTCGCGACCCCCTCGATCGCACCGTACTCGTCGATCACGACCGCGAGATGCGAGCTCGAGCGGCGAAACTCGTCGAGCATCTGCATCACCGAGATGCTCTCGGGCACGTGCAGCGCGGGCAGGATGTCGCGCTCCGGATCGAGGCTGCCCCGGCGCAGCGCTTCGCTGAGGTTCGCGAGCGTCAACACGCCGGCCAGCTGCTCGAGCGCACCGTGCGCCGCGAGGAAGCGCGCATGGCCGCTGTCCTTTGCTTCCTGCCAGAGTTTCGGCAGGGGTTCGTCCAGGTCGAGCCAGACGATGTCCTGGCGCGGGACCATGACCGCGCCGACGCGCTGGTCGGCGAGCGCCAGCACGCCTTCGATCAGGCGCTTTTCGCTCGCCAGGAAAACACCGGCGCGCGTGCCTTCCGCGATCATCGCGCGCACGTCGTCCTCGGTGACCGACTGCTGCGAAGCCGCCGGCACCGGCACCAGCTTCAGCAGCAGTTCGACCGCGCCGCGCAGCAGCCACACGAACGGTGACATCGCCAGCGAGAAGCCGCGCATCACCGGCGCCACGAGGATCGCCAGTCCCTCGGCGTTCTCGAGTGCGATGCGCTTGGGCACGAGCTCGCCGAGTACCAGGGTCACGAAGGTGACCGCGATGACGATCGCCGCGAAGGCGCTCTCCTCGGCGTATGCCATCGGCACGCCCCACGCGGCGATCACGTCGTCGAGCTGCGCGGCGAGCGTGGCACCGCTGTACACGCCCGTGACGATGCCGATCAACGTAATGCCGATCTGCACGGCCGACAGGAAGCTGGTGGCATCCTCGAGCAGCCCGAGCGCGATGCGCGCACCGCGGCTGCCCTGCTCGGCACGCGCCTGCAGGCGCGCGCGCCGCGAAGAAACGAGCGCCATTTCCGACAGCGCGAAGAAGCCGTTCAGCAGGACGAGGACGAGGATGACGATTATTTCGGTGGAGACCATGCAGCCATGCGCGCCGACCGGGCGCCCGAGCGTAGCACGGGCCGCGGCGCGCCTCCTCCCCGGCCCCCGCCTGCCGCTCGTGGCCCGCGGCGCGCCGTCCTGCGACAATGCCCGCAGGATGAGCGAGCCCTCCCGCCGCACGGTGCTGATCGCGGATGACCACCCGCTGTTTCGCGCGGCGCTGCGCCAGGCCGTCGGGGAAGCGGTCGGCGACGCGCAGGTGATCGAGGCCGCGGATGCCGCGGCGCTGCGCGCGGCGGCGACGCAGGCACCGCTCGCCGACCTGGTGCTGCTCGACCTGATGATGCCCGGCGGCCGCAGCTTCGCGCCGCTTGCATGGCTGCGCAGCCAGCACGCCGGCATGGCAGTGATCGTGGTCTCGGCCAACGAGAGCCCCGCCGTGATGCGCGCCGCGCTCGAATTCGGTGCCGCGGGCTACGTGCCGAAGTCGGCGCCGCTCACGGATCTGGTGGCGGCGATCCGCACGGTGCTCGCCTACGGGCAATGGTTTCCTCCGGCCGCGCTCGCGGCCGCCCCGCCGGACATGATCGCCGTGCGCCTCGCCAGCCTCACGCCCCAGCAGTACCGCGTCCTCGAACTGCTCGCGCTCGGCAAGCTCAACAAGCAGATCGCGGCCGAGCTCGGCATCACCGAGCAGACGACCAAGGCCCACGTGTCCGCCGCGCTCGCCAAGCTCGGGGCCCGCAACCGCACGCAGGCGACCCTCGCGTTCCGGTCACTCGAGATTCAGGACGCCGACCCGCTCTCCCTCGAGCGTTGATCCGCGCCATGCAGCACGGCCCGGCGCAGCACGCTGTGCAGCGCCAGCGGCCGCACCGGCTTGCGCAGGTAGATGCCACCGGCTGCCTCCACTTCCTCGCGGGTGGCGTCGGCGGCGTCGGCGGTCACCACGACGAGCGGCAGCTCGAGGCCCATCCCGGCCCGCAAGCGCGCGGCAACCGCCACGCCGGTGACGCCGCCGTCGAGATGGAAGTCCGCGACCAGGACGTCGGGACACCACTCCGTGGGCGCCGGCAGCTCCCGTTCCGAGGCCGCCGCACGGACTTCGCATTGCCAGGACTCGAGCAGCGCGACCATCGCGCGCAGCACTGCGGCGTCGTTGTCGATCACCAGCGCGCGCACGCCGGCGAGCGAGCCCACCGCGCGCGTGCGCTGCAGCGGGCGTACCGCGGCCCCGGCCACCGCGCCGGCCGGCACCTCGACCGCGAACAGCGAGCCGCGCCCCGGCGTCGAACGCACGATGAGGCGGTGTCCGAGCCGTCGCGCGATCCGGTCGGCGATCGCGAGGCCGAGGCCGAAGCCCTTGCCGAGGGTCGCGTCGCCGGCCTGGGCGGCCGGCGCGCGGTAGAACTCCTCGAAGATGCGC
Source organism: uncultured Steroidobacteraceae bacterium (assembly GCA_964600535.1). Lineage (GTDB taxonomy): Bacteria > Pseudomonadota > Gammaproteobacteria > Steroidobacterales > Steroidobacteraceae > CADEFQ01. The sequence continues at coordinate 5,472 of CAZRLI010000094.1, forward strand.
CCGAGCTGGTCCGCCGCGATGCCGGGGCCGGTGTCGCGCACCTCGATGCGCAGCAGCGCGCCGCGACGCCGGCAAGCGACGAGCACGCCGCCTTGCGTCGTGTAGCGAACGGCGTTCGCGACGAAGTTCTGCAGGATCCGCCGCAGCAGCTGCGGATCGCTGCGCACCACCGCCGCGCTCGGTCGCACGCGCAGCCGCAGCGAGCGGCCCCGCGCCGTGAGGGCGAACTCCGCCTCGAGCGCACCGAGCAGGTCCTTCACCGGCACATCCACCACCTGCGCCTGCACGACGCCGGCATCGAGCTTCGAGATGTCGAGCAGGTCGGTCAGCACGCCCTCGGCCGTGCGCAGGCACTGCTCGATGTCCCGCACCAGGCCCTTCTGCTCCGGCCGGTCGAGCTTCTGCAGGAGCGCGCCCGCGAACAGGCCCGCGGCATTCAGCGGCTGCAGGACGTCATGGCTCGCCGCGGCGAGGAAGCGCGTCTTGCCGAGGTTGGCCCGCTCGGCCGTCGACTTCGCGGCGGCCAGTTCCTCGTTCATCGCCGACAGCGCCCGCGTGCGCTCGCCGACGCGCTGCTCGAGCATCGCCTCGGTGCGCTTGTATTCGGTGACGTCGGTGTAGCTGGTCACGAAGCCGCCGCCGGGCATGCGATTGCCGCGGATCTCGAGCACGGTGCCGTCGGGGGCGACGCGCTGGTAGACGTAGTCGGTGCCGCGGCGCAGGTGTGCCATGCGCCGCGCCACCAGCTGCGCGGCGTCGCCGGCGCCGAGTTCGCCGCGGGCCGCGTTGAACTCGAGCACTTCCTGGATCGGCTTGCCGATATACAGGAGGTCGGCCGGATAGCTGAACAGCTTGAGGTAGCGCTGGTTCCAGGCGACGAGGCGCAGGTCGGCATCCACCACGCTGATGCCCTGGCTGACGTTCTCCAGGGTCGACTGCAACAGCTCGCGGTTGAACTCGAGCGCGCGCGAGGCGCTGTCGACGATCGTGACGACGTCCTCGAGCACCAGCTCCTTGCCGGAGGCGGCGGCATCGATCACGCGGCGCGCGGACGCCGCGCCGATCACCGAGCCGAGTAGGCGCTGCGCCGACTCGAGCTGCGCAGCGCTCGCATGGCGCGCGAAAGCCGCGCCCGCGACGTCATCCGCGCCGCGAAACTGCGCGAAGTGCGCCGCGGTGCGATGGCCACCGACGAACTGCGCGACCAGCGCGTGCAGCTCCCGCAGTGTCAGCGTCCCGGGCCGCGCGCCGGCGTGCTCGAGGTGGCCGCCATCGGCTGCGTCGACGAACGCCGCGGCCTGGATCCGGTCGACGAGCGAGCGGCGCGTCGCCAGCGAGCCGGCGACGAGGCCCGCCGTGGTCGCAAGCACGCTCGCGCCGAGGCCGTGTGCCAGGGAGTTGATGCCCTCGATGCCGAACAGCGCCCCCGGCCGCAGCCAGCCGATCCCGAACGGCCCCGCCGCGACGAGTGTCGCCGGCAGGTAGCCCGCCGTCGCGAACACCGGCACGATCAGCGTGTACAGCCACACGAGGAACCCGCACGCGAGGCCGATCAATGCGCCGGCACTGTTCGCCCGCTTCCAGTAGAGCGCGGCGAACACCAGCGGCCCGAACAGCGCCACCGCCGCCATCGCGATCTCGCCGATCTCGGCGAGCGCGCCGGCGTAGGCGATCGCGCGGTAGTAGAGATAGGCGGCCGCGAGCAGCATCACGATCGCGACACGGCGCACGCGCAGCAGCAGCCCGGTGAGGTCCGCGCGGCGACGCAGGTTCGGCAGGACATGCAGCAGCGCCGGCATGACGATCTCGTTGCAGATCATCGTCGAGAGCGCGATGCAGGCGACGATCACCATGCCGGTGCCGGCGGAGAGGCCGCCGACGAAGGTCAGCAGCGCGAGCACCGGCTGGCCGC
>CAZRLI010000095.1:0-7376 GCA_964600535.1 uncultured Steroidobacteraceae bacterium
GCATGCTCGTGACGAGCGTGACGGCCTTTGCCGACTACCAGCGCACGGAGGCCTGGACCTGGGAACACCAGGCGCTGCTGCATGCCCGCGCCGTCGCCGGCGCACCGCTATTGCGCGCCGCGTTCGAGCGGGAGCGGCTCGAGGTGCTGCGCAGCGCGGTGCGCCGCAATTCGCTGCGCGAGGACGTGCGGGCGATGCGCGAGCGCATGCGCCGCGAGTTGTCGCGCGCGGCGGCCGGCGAAGTCGACCTCAAGCAGGACCCGGGCGGCATCGCCGACATCGAGTTCCTCGCGCAGTATTGGGCGCTGCGCTGGGCGGGCGAGCATCCGCCGGTTGCCTTCTATTCGGACACCATCCGCCAGCTCGAGTCGGTGGCTTCGGGCGCGCTCGTGCCCCAGGAGACCGTGGACGTGCTGACGCGCGCCTATCGGCTCTATCGCGAGCGGATCCACCACCTGGCGCTCGCCGACGCGCCGCCGATCATCCGGCAGGAGGATTTCGCGGCGGAACGCGCCGCGGTGGTCGCGATCTGGGAAGAGGCGATGGGCGGTCTATAATCGACGGGTCGTACCCGCGGAATCGATCCATGCCGGCCAACACGCCCACGCTCCTGCAGCCGAACGCCCAGAACCAGTATGAAGTCACGGCGCAGGACCTGCCGCTCTCCTGTCCGATGCCGCAGATGTACCTGTGGAATTCGCACCCCCGTGTCTACCTGCCGATCGAACAGTCCGGCTGGGCGAAGTGCCCCTATTGCGGGGCCGAGTACACGCTGCGCAGGTAAGGCCGTGCGGGGCGTCCGGCCTGCCCGCCGCCTTCAGCCGCCGGCGCGATACGGCTTGTACGACTTCTCTTCGACGATCTTCGACCCCAGGCGGGTATTGACCCGCTTCTTGATCGCAGCCCGTTCGTCATTCGTGACGTAGACGGCGCGCGCGAGCTCGATGAAGCGCGCATCGAAGGCCTGCGCCAGCTCCTTGTCGCGAATCTCGTCCTCGATGTCCCACAGCGCCTCGTTCACGCGCTGCAGCGCCGCTTCATCCGCCGCCACTTCGGCGATTGCCGCGCCGCTCCCGCGCCAGGTCGCCTCGAGCACCGTGAGCTCGTGGCGCACGTTCGCCACCTTGGCGGGATCGGCCATGCGCGCCGCCTTGATGCGCAGGATCGTGATCTTGTCGAGCAATTCGCCCGGGGAAACCGGCACCAGGATGTCTTTCATGGCACGGATGCTAGCAGCCCGCGACCCCGGTTGCGCGCGGCGAGCAGGGCGTCGAGCCGTTCGCACACGGCGTCGACTTCGACCAGGTCCATGACGCCGGGCTCCTCGATCTTCTCGGTCCATGGCAGTGCCTCGGGCGCCTTGCCGCGAAAGCGCCACGCGGCGGCTGCGTAGGCGTCGACACACCATGGCCGCGAGAGGTAGGGGCCGCTGCGCGCCGGGTTCGTCGCGGCATAGAGCCCGATCACCGGCGTGCCCACCAGCGTCGCCATGTGCGCCGGCCCCGAATCGGGCGAGACCAGGGCGGTTGCCGCCCCGATGAGCGCGAGCATCTGCGGCAGCGTGTCGCGCCCGATCTGGTTGATGAGCGGTGCGCGTGCCGCAGCGAGGATCGCAGCGCCCATCTCGCGCTCGGCGGGCGACGGCCCGCCGCAGACGATCACCCGCATGCCGTGCCGGCTGGCCGCGTAGTCGGCGACTGCCGCGTAGCGCCCGGCCGACCAGTTGCGCCGCGCATGGCTCGAGCAGGGGCTCACCAGCAGCGTGGGTGTCGCATCGGGAATCAATTGCGCGGCATACGAGCGGGCATCGTCGGGCAGCGGCAACGACCAGTCGGGCACGCGGCCGGCGATGCCGAGTGCCGCCGTGAAGCCGAAGAAGCTGTCGAGTACATGCTCGCGCGAGCGCGGCGCGATGCGCGCATTGGTGAACAGCCACTGCAGCTCCCGCGCCCGGCGGCGATCGAAGCCGAGCTTCAGGTCGGCGCGCACGCAGGCCGCGACGAGGCTCGCGCGCAGCGCGAGCTGCATGTGCAGCAGCACGTCGAAGCGCCGTCCCGCGAGCTGCGCGCGCAACGCGCGCAGCCCGCGCAGGCCGGCGCGTTTGTCCACGGTGATAAACTCCACGCCCGGCAGCAGGGACATCAGCTTTGCCTCGAGCTTGCCGATGATCCAGGTGATCCGGGCCTGCGGGTACGCGTGCTGCAGCGTACGGACCACCGGGATCACATGGCAGGTGTCGCCGATGGCCGAGAGCCGCAGGATGCAGAGGCTACGGGGCGGCGCGGCGGGTGGCGGCATGATCGATGGGATGGGCGGGAATGGCGCGTACCTGGACGAGCGGTTCGGAAGTGAAGCGCGTGGCTGTCGCCGGCGGGATGATGCTATATGACGCGTCCCGGGCGGGCAATTTGCGCGCGGAGTGGTTCGATCCCGGTTTCTGGCGCAAGCAGGATGCCGTGACCGGCGAGGCGCCGGGGCGGGGTGCCACGCTGTTCTTCGTGGTCAGCGGACGCGAGTTTGCCCTGCGCCACTACCGGCGCGGTGGGCTCGCGGCCCGCGTATCCGCCGACCGCTACCTCTGGCGCGGCGAGCTTGCGACCCGGCCCTTCGCCGAATGGCACCTCTCGTACCACCTCGCGCACGCGGGCCTGCCGGTCGCCCCGCCCGTCGCGGCGCGCTACGTGCGCCACGGCCTCCTCTACCGCGGCGACCTCATCACCGAGCGGCTGCCGGGCACGATGTCGCTGGCGGCGGCATTGCGCCAGGGCAGCGTGCCGCTGCTCTCCTGGGTCGCGATCGGGCGCTGCGTGCGCCGGTTCCACGACCTGGGCGTGTGCCACGCGGACCTCAACGCCCACAATATCCTGCTCGGCGGCGAGGCTGGCCCTTACCTGATCGACTTCGATCGCGCGACCCTGCGCCGCCCGGGGCTGTGGCGCGATGCGAACCTGGTGCGCCTGCGCCGTTCGCTCGACAAGGTGACGGATGAGCTGCCTGCCGGTCGTGCCACGGAGGCCGACTGGCATTCCCTGCTCGCGGGTTATCGGGAAGCCGCCGCGGCGGCGCCGGCAGCGGCGTCCGGCGAGCAGGTGCACGGTTGACCCAGCTTCGCGAGCGGTTCGCACCGATGCGACTGCTGTACCTGTGCGTCGTCTACCTGCTTGCGCCGCTCGTCGGCCTGGCGATGCTGCTGCGGGGCTTTCGCGACCACAGCTACTGGCGGAATTTCGGCGAGCGCTTCGGATTCGGGGCCGTCCCCCACGCCGGGTCCTGCATCTGGGTACACGCCGTATCAGTCGGCGAGGTGCAGGCCTCGGCAGCGCTCGTGCGCGCGCTGCACGGGCACTACCCCGGGATGCCGCTGGTCGTGACGACCGTGACGCCGACGGGCGCGCAGCGCGCCCGCGCGCTGTTCACCGGGCTCGCGCACGTGCGCTACGTGCCCTATGACCTGCCGGGCTCGGTGCGCCGTTTCTTCGACCGCGTCCGGCCGCGGGTCGCGATCATCCTCGAGACCGAGCTCTGGCCGAACCTGTACCACGAGTGCGGCCGGCGCGGCGTGCCGCTGGTGCTGGCGAGCGCGCGCATCTCGCCGCGCTCGATCGGCCGCTACCGGCGGCTCGCGGCGCTGTTCAGGGAAGCGCTGGCCAACGGGATCGTGATCGCCGCCCAGAGCCCCGCCGATGCCGAGCGTTTCCGCTTCATCGGCGCCAATCCGCTGCGCACCCACGTGATGGGCAACATCAAGTTCGATTTCGCCCTGCCCGAGGCAACGGTGCAGCGCGGCGCGGCGCTGCGCAGGGAGCACGCGCCGGGCCGGCCGGTGTGGGTCGCGGGCAGCACCCACGCGAAGGAGGAGGACATCCTGCTAGAAGCCCACCGCCGCGTGCGCGAACGGTATCCGGATGCGCTGCTGGTCATGGTGCCGCGCCATCCGGCACGCTTTGCCGAAGTGCGCGCCGCGCTCGAAGTCCAGCAGGTGTCTTTTGCCGCGCGCTCGCGCGGCGAACGCTGCCTGCCCGGCACCGAGGTGTACCTGGGCGATACGCTCGGCGAATTGATGCTGCTCTACGCGGCCGGCGACGTCGCCTTCGTCGGCGGCAGCCTGGTGCCGGTCGGCGGCCACAACCTGCTCGAGCCCGCGGCGCTCGGACTGCCGCTGCTCAGCGGGCCGTACACGTTCAACGCCGAGGACATCGCACAGTTGCTGATCGCGGAGGGCGGCGCACAGGTGGTGACCACGGCCGAGACGCTCGCCGGGCAGCTCGTGCAGTTGTTCGCCGATGCGCCCGCGCGCGCGCGCATCGGTGCGCGCGGCAAGGCCGTCGTCGAAGCCAATCGCGGTGCGCTGTCGCGCCTGCTGGCGCTGCTCGCGCCGGTGATCGCCGCTACGTTGACGGAGTCACCGGTGCCGGTTCTGCCTGCGGCGGCGCCGGCACCGTCGTCACCGTCTGGTCGAGCCAGCCGTTGATTTCCTCGAGCGCACCCTGGTCGAGCGTGCCGGCGGCCTGGCGCAACCGGATCACGTTGAGCAGGTAGTCGTACTTGCTGCGCGAGAGGTTGGTGAAGGCCTGCACGAGATTGCGGCGCGCCTCGAGTACGTCGACGGTGGTGCGGGTGCCGACCTCGTAGCCGGCTTCGGTCGCCTGCAACGCCGTGCGGCTCGATTCGAGCGCCTGCTTCAGGGCGTTGACGCGCGAGATCTCGCTGGTCACGCCGAGGAAGGAGTCGCGCGCCTGGCGCTCGGTCTGGCGCGAGGCGCGCTCGAGCCGTTGCCGCGCGGCCTGCCACATGAATTCCTGCTGGCGCACGCGGGAACGCGCGCCGCCGCCGCTGAAGATCGGCAGGGTCAGCTGCACGCCGATCAGCGTCGCGTCGCTGTCGTTCTCGAGCGAAACCGAACGGGGCGCGGGGAAGTTCGGCGGGAAGGGCGGGAAGGTCTGTTCGGTCGTGACCTTCTGGTTGCCATAGCTCGCGGTGAGGTCGATCGACGGCAGGTGCCCGCCAAAGGCAGAGCGCACGTCGTCGCGGGCGATGTCCGCCGCGAGGCGGCTCGAGACGAGCGCGAGGTTCTGGTCCATCGCGACCTTGACCCAGTCGTCCTCGCTCGCCGGCTCGGGATTCTTGAGCGGCAGGTCGTCGCCCGGCTTGTCGAGTGTCTGGTACTGCTGGCCGGTGACTTCGCGCAGGCCCTCTTCCGCGCTCGACAACTGGCGCTTGGCGTCGATCACGGCCGCCGCGGCGTTGTCGCGGGCAGCACGCGATTCCTGCACGTCGGTGATTGCGATGAGGCCGACCTCGAAGCGCTTTTCCGCCTGGTCGAGCTGGCGTGACACGGCCTGCAGGTTGGCCTGCTGCGCCTCGAGCGTGTCACGCGCGGCGAGCACGTCGAAGTACGCGGTCGAGACACGCAGGATCAGGTCCTGTTGCGCCGCAGCGTAGTCCGCCTCGGCCTGCGCGACCTGCTTGTCGGCGCGCCGCAAGGCCATCCAGTTCTCCCACCGGAAGAGGCTCTGGCGCAGGTCGAGCGACCAGGATTTCGTCTCCGGCTCGCGGGTGCCCGATGTGCCGAAGATGGTGATCTCCCCGGCGTTGGGACCTTCGCTGAGGATCTGGGCCTGGTCGCTCGTGCCCTCGAACTTGTTCTTGTCGTAGCCCGCCGAGCCGCTCAGTTGCGGCAGCAGCGTCGCGATCGCCTGGGGCTTCGATTCGCGTACCGCGAGCCGCGTGGCATCCGCCTCGCGGATCTGCGGGTCCGCGACGAGCGCACGCTGGTAGACGGCCAGCAGGTCCTCGGCGGCGGCGGTCTGTGCCAGAAGGGCGAGGGCAACGGTGGCCAGGGGAGCTAGACGCAACATAAGCAGCACCTTATATAGTGTTATATATCACTATATCACGTGAAAATTGGGTTGTCACCAGGTCATCGCGGCGATGCCGCCGGCAACGTTTACCGCATCGGCAAAACCATGGCTCGCAAGATAGCGGGCCACGTGCAGGCTGCGGACACCGGACTGGCACAGCACCAGCGTTTCGACGCGCGGGTCGAGTTCGCCGATGCGATCGGCGATCTCGTCCATCGGGATGTGCAGCGCCTGTGGCAGCCGGGTCTGTTCGAGCTCCCACGCCTCCCGCACGTCGACGATGACCGGTCTTTCGCCCGCATCGAGCCGGACCCGCAGTTCGCGGGCGGTGATCTCCCGGACCATCCTCAGAACACGAAGCGGGGCGGGCGCGGTGCGTGCACCAGCGGCTCCACCCAGGTCTCGAAAAGGTCCTGGCTGAGCCATGTGGTCGGGGACGCGCGGCGCACCCGTTTCGCCGCCATCGCCGGACCGTCACCGACGATGGCGAACAGCCGCCCGCCGACCGACAGGGCGTGCTGGAAGCGCTCGTCGTACCGGGGCAGCGAGCCGGTGAGCACGATGACGTCGTAGCGGGACTCGAGCGGGAATTCGAAGGCATCGGCTGCCTGTACCTCGGCATTGGCGATGCCGCCGGCCGCGAGGCGTGCGCGGGCGCCCGCCGCCAGGTCCTCGTAGATATCGATCGAGCGCACGTGGCGCGCGGCGCTGGCGAGGCAGGCCGTCAGGTAGCCGGACCCGGTACCGATTTCGAGCACCGAGTCGGTCGGTGAGGCCTCGACCGCCTGCAGGATGCGGCCCACCACCTTGGGCGCGAGCATGTGCTGTCCGTGCGGCAGCGTGATGGGGATGTCGGCATAGGCGACCTCGCGGAAGGACTCGGGCACGAATGGCTCGCGCCGCACCTGTCGCAGCGTGCCCAGGACCCGGTCGTCGAGCACGTCCCACGCCCGCACCTGCTGCATCACCATCTGTTCGAGAGCCGCTGTCGACATGGGCGCAAACACTCCGGATTGGACTTAATCTGCCGCGTGCAACGGCGCGCCAAGTTACGGCTTTTCAGTCCCGCTGCCAAGTTGCGGCCTACGCTTATCGTGAAATCAGCACCGCGCCGCGAATGTCGTCCTATATGCTGGCATCAGTGGCGGAAGCACGCCCGATGCAGATAACAAAGATTCAGGGGACAGCCGGAAACCGATGTCGATCGTCGGGCTAGTGAGTGTGCTGCTTGCGCTGGTGGCGATACTGCTGCTCGTGCTGTATCTGTTCCAGCGCCGCGAGCTGCAGGCCGTCGCGGACCTGTCGCGCGAAGTGCAGCGCATTGCCATCGGTGGGCGTCTCTCCGGCCGGGTCGACCTGCAGACCGACCAGCCCGAGCTGGCCGCGCTCGGCACCGCCGTCAACCACCTGCTGTCGCGGGTCGGCGCACAGGCGGACCGCGAGCGCATGAGCCCGGCGCTGTTCGCCGATCTCGGCGATCGCATCCACGAAGTCGTGGTCGTGCATCGCGACGTG
>CAZRLI010000096.1:0-7357 GCA_964600535.1 uncultured Steroidobacteraceae bacterium
GGGCTTGCCGGCCCCATGCCCGGCGCGCGTCTCGATGCGGATCAGCACCGGGTTCGCGCAGCCCTGCGCCGCCTGCAGCGCCGCCGCGAACTTGTAGCTGTGCCACGGCACCACGCGATCGTCGCGGTCGGCGGTCGTCACGAGGGTCGGCGGGTAGCACACGCCCGGCTTCACGTTGTGCACGGGCGAGTAGGCGCGGAGCGCCTTGAACTCATCCGGCTTCTCGCTCAGGCCGAAGTCGCCAGACCACTGGCGCGCGTTGGCGCTCGCCAGCTGGTAGCGCAGCATGTCCTGCACGCCGACGCCCGGCAACGCGGCGCCGAAAAGCTCGGGCCGCTGCAGCATCACGGCACCGACCAGCAGGCCGCCGTTGCTGCGCCCGTTGATGGCGAGGCGTGCGGGCCGCGTGTATTTCTCGCGCACCAGGTACTCGGCGGCCGCAATGAAGTCGTCGAACACGTTCTGCTTGTGCGTCAGCGTGCCGGCGTCGTGCCAGGCCTCGCCGTATTCGCCGCCGCCGCGCAGGTTCGCCTCCGCGTAGACGCCGCCCATCTCGAGCCAGGCGAGCACGGTGGGACGGAACAGCGGTGTCAGCGAAATGTTGAAACCGCCGTAGCCGTAGAGCAGCACCGGCTGGTTGCCGTCGCGCAGCATGTCGCGGCGATGCGTGATGGACATCGGTACCCTGGTGCCGTCGCGGCTCGCATAGAAGACCTGGTCGGTCACATACGCGCTGGTATCGGCTTCCAGCTTCGGGGTGCGGAAGGCGCTGACGGCATTCGCCTGCGCATCGAGGCGCAGGATGCGCGTCGGCGCGAGGTAGTCCGAAAACGAGAAGAAGGCCTCCCGGTCGTCGCTCCTGGCTTCGAAGTTGCCGGCCGAGCCGGACCCCGGCAATTGCACGTCTCCCACGGGCTTGCCGTCCCGCTCGAACAGTTTGACGACGTTGCGCGCATCCTGCACGTAGCTCACCAGCACGCGACCACCGGCAACGTCGGCCGATTCGATCGCAGCGCGCGCCTCGGGCACGATGGTGCGCGCGCCCGCGGCGCTTGGCGCGGCGCGGTCCACGGCGAGCACGCGCCAGTTCGGAGCGCCAGCCGTGGTCGCGAAATACAGCGCGCCGGAGTCGTTGCCGAGATAGACGAAATTGGCGTCGAAGTCCGTGAAGAGCCTGGTCACGTGGCCGTCCGGCCGCGAGATGTCCTTCAGCACGACGCCATCGCGGCGCGTGTCCTCGTAGATCGAGATCACGAGCAACTTGCCGTCGTCGGTGATGTCGGCGGAAGGCGCGCGCGTCGCATGGTCGGTGACCGCGTAGACGAGGGCGTCGCGCTCCTGCGCATCGCCGAGGCGGTGGAAATAGACCGCCGGCCGTCCCGCATCGTCGCCGTGGCCGTCGGCGCGCGCGGGGTAGCGGCTGTAGTAGACCCCGGACCCGTCGGTGGCCCAACTCATCTGCCAGAACTTCACGCGCCGCAGTTCGTCCGGCAGGTCGCTCCCGTCGTCGACGCGGCGAAAGCGCCAGATCTCCCAGTCGGTGCCGCCATCGGAAAGCGAATACGCCAGCAACTTGCCGTCGGGGCTCGGCTCGAAGCGCGCGAGCGCGATCGTCGCATCCTTGCTGGCGCTGTTCGGATCGAACAGCACGCGTCCCGGCGAGTCGAGCGAGTCCGCGACATAGAGGACGCTCTGGTTCTGCGTGCCGTCGTTGCGGGTGTAGAAATAGCGGCCGCCGGCCTTTTTCGGCACGCCGTAGCGCTCGTAGTTCCAGAGCTGCGTGAGGCGCGCCTTCACCCAGGCGCGCTGCGGGATCGACTCGAGCCAGGGCTGCGCCAACGCGTTCTCGGCCTTCACCCATTGCCTGGTCGCGGGCGAATCGAGTGTTTCGAAGCCGCGATACGGGTCCGCGACCCTGGTGCCGAAATAGTCGTCGACCACGTTGCCGCGAGGCGCCACGGGATAGCGGAGTTTCGCGGCCGCGACTGCGCCGGCCGCGATCACCGCCGCGCACACCACGGGAATGAGCATCGCGCCGCGCGGGCGCCTGGCTTGGCTGCGAGTCATCTTCTTCCCTACACTTGAAGCTTGCCGATGCGGCAGTCTAACAAACGGATCCATCCAATGACCGCACCCCGACCGGCTCGGTTCGTCGCAAGCCTGCTGTGGCTCGCCGCCGCGCCCGCCCTCGCTGCGGACCTCAGCATCGAGCGGCTGTTCGCGGCGCCCGACCTGTCCGGACCCACGCTGCGCAGCGCGGCGTTCTCGCCCGACGGCCGGCGGATCACCTACCTGCGCGGCAAGGAGACCGCGAAGGACGTGTACGACCTGTGGGCCTACGATATCGCGACGGGGCGCCATGGCCTGCTGGTCGATTCCGCGCGCCTCGCCACCTCGGGCGGCGCGCTGTCGGCCGAGGAGGAAGCGCGGCGCGAACGCCAGCGCACTTCGTCCCTGGGTGGCATCCTCGAATACGACATCTCGGCCGACGGCCGCCGCATCCTGGTACCGCTCGGTGGCGACCTGTACCTCTACGACCTGGACGCCGCGGCAAGCCGTGCCGTGCGGCGCCTCACCAGCACGCCATCGTACGAGACAGACGCGAGGTTCTCGCCGCGCGGACGCTATGTCAGCTTCGTCCGCGACGCCAACCTGCATGCGATCGAGCTGTCGAGCGGGCGCGAGTTCGCCATCACCCGCGAGGGCGGCGGACTCGTCTCCTATGGCACCGCGGAGTTCATCGCGCAGGAAGAGATGGGTCGCAACACCGGCTACTGGTGGGCGCCCGATGAGCAGCACATCGCCTTCACGCGCGTCGATGACGGGCCGGTGGGCGAGATCGAGCGCTTCGAGATCTATGCGGACCGCGTCGAGGTGGTGAAGCAGCGTTACCCGGCGACTGGCGCGCGCAACGCCGACGTGCAGCTGTACATCGCGCGGGTGGGCGGTGGCCCCGCGACGCGCGTCGACCTCGGCACGAACGCGGACATCTACGTCGCACGCGTCCAGTGGCTGCCCGACAGCTCGGCCATCGCCGTGCAGCGCCAGAGTCGCGACCAGAAGACGCTCACGCTGCTGAAGGCGGACGCGCGCAGCGGCGCAACGCGCACGCTCCTCGAGGAACGCTCCGACACCTGGGTGGAGATCTGCGACGAGCTCACGTTCGTCTCGGACGCGGGTGAGTTCCTGTGGGGCTCGAGCCGCAGCGGCTTCCAGCACCTCTACCTCTACGACGCGGGTGGCCGCCTGCTCCGCGCCGTGACGGGCGGCGAGTGGATGGTCGTGGGCGAGGATCGCGGCGACGCCGTGCGCGCGATCCGCGGCATCGACCGGCGGCGTGGACTCGTGTGGTTCATGTCGAACGCGGCGTCACCGATCGAGCGACAGCTGTACGTCACCTCGTTTCGCCGCACGGAGACGCCGCGTCGCGTGTCCGGCGAAGCCGGCTGGCACACGGTCCGCATGTCGGCCGATGCGCGCTACTATCTCGACACCTTCTCGGACAGCGAACACCCGCCCTCCGTCACGCTGCGCAACGCCGACGGCAGCGCCCGCGCCGTGCTGGTAGCGAACCGGCTCGACGCTTCGCATCCCTATGCGCCCTACCTTGGCTCCCACCAGCCATCGCGGTTCGGCACGCTGCAGGCGCGCGACGGCCAGGCATTGCACTACCAGCTGACGCCCGCGCAGGGCATGCAACCCGGCCGCCGCTATCCGGTGATCATCGACGTGTACGGTGGCCCGGGTGTCCTCGGCCGCGTACGCAACGCCTGGGGCAGCCTTTTCCGGCAGTATCTCGCCCAGTCCGGCTACATCGTGTTCACGCTCGACAACCGCGGTACGGCATTCCGCGGCGTGAAGTTCGATACGGCGGCCTTCCACCGGCTCGGATCCGTCGAGGTCGAGGACCAGGTGACGGGCGTCGAGTACCTGCGCACCCTGCCGTACGTCGATCCGGCACGCATCGGCATCTGGGGATGGAGCTACGGCGGCTTCATGGCGCTGATGGCGATGATGCAGGCGCCGGACCATTTCGCGGCCGGCGTCTCGGGCGCGCCGGTCACGGACTTCCGGCTCTACGACACCCACTACACCGAGCGCTACATGGGCACGCCGGCCGAGAATCCGTCGGGCTACGAGTGGAGCGATGTGCGCACGCACGCCCAGGGATTGCGCGGCCCGTTGCTGGTCATGCACGGCATGGCCGACGACAACGTGCTCTTCACCAACAGCACCGCCCTCTTCAAGCGCCTGCAGGACCTCGGCAAGCCCTTCGAGGTGATGCCGTATCCCGGTGGCAAGCATGGGCTGCTGCGGCATGCGGACATGGGGCCGCACGCGTACATGACGGTGAAGCGCTTCTTCGACGAAAACCTGCGCTGACGGGCGGCGCGCAGCCAGCGCGCCGCCCGCCCACGCCTCACGGCAGCTTGAGCTTCCCGCCCGGCCCCATCGGCCCGAGGCCGCCGGCCTCCGGCACGACGATGCGCGAAGCGGCTTCGCGGCGATACTCGCGCGCCTCGTCGATGGCCTGCTCGAGCGCGAGCTTGACCGAATCGGCAAACTTCGCGAGCGCCTCGGGCAGCGTCTTCGCATCGATCTCGAACATCAGCGGCAACACGCCACCGGGGGTCAGCAGCTGCGTCTGCCCGGAATAGAGGATGTCGCGGGACGGGTCATCGTGGCCGTCGACCGTGATCGGCACGAGGCGGCGCAGCGTGCCCGCCTTGCGATCGGTGAACACTTCCTCCCGGTAGAGGCTGTTCGCATCGAGCTGGATGTCGGGCAGGTTCGGGTCGTTGGCCATGGCGCGCCTGTCGGGTTGAGGGGCGGCATTGTATCGCGCATTGCCGCGTGCAGGCGCCAGATTGGCGGCGGTCCTGGCGTCGCCCGGCGACCGCTCGTCGCCGTCAGCTCCGGGCGCCCTGCCCCGGGCTCATCGCGTTCTCTTCCGCCAGTATCGCCACCGACGCGGGCGCGCCCGTCTGGCGCAGGATCGCCTTGGTGCGGAAGAAGCGCAGGTAACCCGCTGGACCCATGCGGGAGCCGCCGAGTCCCGACATCTTGAACGAGTTCTTCTCCGCTTCGTACACCATGGTGGTGAGCGAGCAGTCGTTGAGGCTCACCGCACCGACATCCAGGCGGCGGCCGATGGCCTCGGCCTCCTCCATGGTGCCGGCCATCACGGCGGCGGAAAGGCCGTAAATTCCCTCGTTCGCGAGCCGCACCGCCTCCTCGATCGAATCGAAGGCCATCACGGGCATGACCGGCCCGAAGGTCTCGTCGCTGATGACCTGCATGTCCTGCGTGACATTGGTGAGCACCGTCGGCCGCAGCCATTCCCCGCCGTGCTTCTCCACCGTGCCACCCGCGAGTACTTTCGCGCCCTTCGCCACCGCGTCCGCGATCTGCTGCTCCACCACCCGCGCCTGCGCGGCCCAGATGAAGGGCCCGACGGCGCCGCGGTGGATATCGGGCCAGTTGATGTCCACGGCGCGGGCCTTGGCGGTCAGGCGCTCGACGAAGGCGTCGTGGATGCGTCGATCGACGTACACACGCTCGAGCGACTGGCAGGCCTGCCCGCTCGCGGTGATCGACGCGCGCAGCACGGCGTCGGTGGCACGCTCGATATCGGCGCTCGAGGTCACGATGACCGGATCCTTGCCGCCGAGTTCGAGGAAGGCCGGAATGAAATGCGCCGCCGCATTGGCGCCGACCAGGCGGCCGGTCTTCACACTGCCGGTGAAGCACACTGCATCGACGGACGCCACCAGCGCCTCGCCGGTATCGCGCCCACCGGGCGTCAGCGCGAGCACGGCGGCGAGTTCCGGCACGGCCTCGATCGCCCGCCGCACGGGCTCGATCCAGCGCGGCGTCACCTCGCTCGGCTTCAACAGCACGGCGCAACCGGCGAGCAGCGCCGGCACGGCATCGATGAAGGACAGCAGGAACGGGAAATTCCAGGGACTGATGGCACCGACGACCGCGTGCGGCACGAGCTGGTAGTCGAAGTTGACGGTCGGCAGGCTCTCGGACCGGCCTCCGGGCTGCGCACCGAGCTCCGGCGCCAGACGACTCCAGCGCTCGATCATGCCAGGCACCGCCTTGGCCTCCCCCACCGAGAGCAGGTGGCGGCCGGTGTCGCGCGTGAGCGCTTCCGTGACTTCAACCTGGCACGCCTCGAGTGCCGCCCGGAAGCGCTGCATGACGGCGATGCGATGGGGCAGGCCCGCATCGCGCCACGCGGGCTGCTGCGCGCGCAGTGCCGCGGCGACGCGCGCGACCTCGGCGGCGGAGGTCGCCGTGAAACGGTAGTCGACTTCACCGGTGCGTGGATTGCGGACGTCGAATGCCTGGGGCTTGGTCATGTTCATTCCGGGAAAGGTACGCAAGGCGCTGACGAATGCCTGGTCCGCTTCCAGGATGTCCCACCGGGGCAGTTCGCCAGGCGCCACCCAGGCGAGGCGCTGACCGTCGAGCGGACGCAGCTCACCGCCCCAAGATTCCACCAGCCACAGTGAAAGGTCGATACGGCGATCTACGTACTCGTGTGACCCGGCCATGAACGGGCGCGCCGCGCGCACGGTGATGCCGAGCTCCTCGCCGAGCTCGCGCTCGAGAGCCGCACGCTCGCCCTCTCCCGTGCCGAGTTTGCCGCCCGGGAACTCCCACCGGCCCGCCAGGTGCTTGCCGGCTGGCCGGTCGGCCAGCAGCACGCGACCCTCATCGTCGAACAGGGCCGCCGCCACGACCCGGATGCGCGGCTTGGCCGCGGCCTGCGCTGCGGTCGGCTCGGGCGTCACTCCGCCTGGGCCAGCGCGCCGTGGCAGTGCTTGTACTTCTTGCCGGAGCCGCACGGGCACGGCTCATTGCGCCCGACCTTGCGCTCGCCGCGCACCACGGGCGTATGGGACTCCGCGGGCGCCTGGCGACCGGGAAGCCGTGCCACGCCCGCGCCGCGCGCACCGCCGGCCGGTGCGCCTGCGGCGGGTTCCGCTTCGCCGCCGCCGGCGTCGAGGAGGGACTGCGCATCGGCGTGCTGCGCCTGCAGCGCCTGCATCAGGCGCAGGCGGCGACGCTCCTCCTCGCGGTCGATCTCTTCCTGCGTACGCACTTCGATCTTCGACAGCAGCGACGCCGTCTCGAACTTCACGCGGTCGAGCATGGCGGAAAACACAGCAAGCAAGAAATTCTCCCCCATCGCATCCATTAAGGGCTGGTTTGCGGCCCCTAACTACGATCATTTGACCGAGGAACAGGCCCTGCGGGTCGACTGGGTGCGGTGCATTCCGTTTGTCGGCATGCATCTGATGTGCCTGGCGGTATTCTGGGTCGGCTGGAGCTGGATCGCGGTCGG
>CAZRLI010000097.1:0-7356 GCA_964600535.1 uncultured Steroidobacteraceae bacterium
GCTCGTGGTCGACGATTCGATCACCGTGCGGCGCGTGACCCAGCGCCTGCTCGAGCGCAACGGCATGCGCGTGCTCACCGCCCGCGACGGCGTCGACGCGATCGAGGTGCTGCAGGAGCACCAGCCCGACATCATCCTGCTCGACATCGAGATGCCGCGCATGGACGGCTACGAAGTCGCGGCGCACGTGCGCGCCGATGCGCGCCTGAAGGACATCCCGATCATCATGATCACCTCGCGCGTCGGCGACAAACACCGCGCGCGAGCGATCGAGATCGGCGTCGACGACTACCTCGGCAAGCCTTACCAGGAGGCGCAGCTGCTCGAGGCGATCGAGCCGCTCGTGTCGCGACGCCGCGAACCCGCGGTCGCTTCCGGTGCGGGCGGCAGGCGCTGAGCCGTGGCTGAGCGCGTCAGCGAGATCTACAGCCTGCTCGTGCCGCTGGTCGACGGCCGATTGATCGTGCCGCGCGCCTGCGTCGCCGAAGTGATCGGCTTCCAGCCGCCGGCGGAAATGGCCGGTGCGCCGCCGTGGTACCTGGGTACCGTGCCGTGGAACGGGCGCTCGATACCGCTCGTCTGCTTCGAGGGTACCTGCGGCCAGGGCATTCCGCCCGCCACGGGCCGCAGCCGCATCGTCGTGTTCCACTGCCTCGGCTCACGGGTCGAGGGCGGCTACTTCGGCCTCGTGTCGCAGGGTTTCCCGCAGCTCGTGCGCGTGAGCTCGGATGTCGTGCGGCCGGACAACACGCGCTCCTTCCCCGAACGCCACCCGGTGATCTGCCAGGTGCGCATGATCAACGAAGTGCCGCTGGTGCCCGACATCGAGATGCTCGAGGAGATGATCGCCGACGAGACCTCGGTCGCGGCGTGAACCCGGCACCAGGGCCTACCTGAGCATCAGCAGCCTATAGGAGCTGTCGAGCACCGCCCAGTCCATGCGGCAGAGGATCCGGTCCTCGCCGGTGATCCACATCTCGAGCGGCGCCCAGTCCTTGCGGTGGGGGTGGATGCGGTAGAAGTCGCAGTCAAAGCGCCCCGCCTCGACCTCGAGCGCTTCGCTGCGCACATACTCCATCACCTTGGTCGTGAACGCGGGGAAGGGCGCCGTGCCGCCGTCCGGCTCGAGCGAACAGGTCGCGCTGCGGTAGGTCTGGCGCGATGGTCCGGCGGGATCGAAGGCCGCGGATTGCCAGCCGTCGATCACCAGCGGGTGCGGCGCGAACACCACTGGCGGCGGATCCGCGGGCACGAGCGCGCCGTGGCGCGCGCCCGCCGCATCGACGCCGTCGAAGGCGATCGCGTCGCGGCCGAAGGCGAACCAGCCGGCGCCCGCCGCACGACCGCCGAGCATCAGCTGCACGAACGCGTGCCGGGGCCGCCACGCCGCGTCGACGGTATAGGTGACGTCGCGCAGCAGCTCGCCGTCATCCATCCTGCACAGCGCGCGCACGGTGCGGCTGCCGTCGCTGGCGGCCGTGAGGATGAAGGACTCCTCTCCCGTGAGGCCCCGCTCGCGGTGGAAGTAGCCGATCTCGCCGCGCACGACCCGATACGACGCCATCGATCAGCGCCTTGCACCGAGTTCGCGATCGAGCGCGCTGATGCGCTCGAGGATGTCGCCGAAGCGGCGGCCGAGCGTCGTCAGGCGGTACTCGACGTGCGGTGGGACTTCGGCAAACACCTCGCGCTCGACCAGGCCGAAGCGGATCAGCTTGCGCAGGCGCTCGTTCAGCACCTTGGCGGTGAGCCCCGGCACTTCGCGCTGCATGGCGCCCGGTCGCGCCACGCCGCGCGTGACGAGATCCAGCACGATCAACGACCACTTGCAGCCGACGATGTCCTCGACCATGCGCGCGGCGGGCGGCGCTGTCCTCGGCGAAGATTTTTTCCCGATGGCAGGCATCATTTTGCACCGAAAAGTAAGCAAGGCACCATGCCGTGCACACTTCTGCGCAGCGGCGGACTTGCCTAGATTGCCATGCGCGGGGCCGTGCGTGGTCCGCATGCGGGGAGAAATTCGATGAACATTCGCAGTCTCGCGGCAGTCGCCGCCGCGCTTGCCGCCCTCGCCACCGGGGCCGCGACCAGCGCCGACGGCGGCGCGGCCGTGCCGTATCCGCAGGGCTATCGCGCCTGGCGGCACGTCAAGACCATGGTGATCGAGGCGGGCCATCCGCTGTACGCGTCGTTCGGTGGCATCCACCATCTCTACGCCAACGACCAGGCGATGGAGGGCTACCGCAGCGGCCGTTTCCCGGACGGCGCGGTGATCGTGTTCGACCTGCTCGAGGCCGTGGCGGCCGGCCATGCAGTTACGGAGGGCCAGCGCAAGGTCGTCGGGGTGATGCACCGGGATGCGAGCAAGTACGCGGCGACCGGCGGCTGGGGATTCGAGGGCTTCGCGGGCGACAGCCCGACCGAGCGCGCCGTGGGCAACCAGGCGGCGTCAGCCTGCTTCGGTTGCCATGCGCCGCAACAGGCACACGACTACGTGTTCAGCCGCTATCGGCCGTAGCCGCCCCAAGGTCGCCCGCCAGCAGCTGCAGGGCCGCCAGCGCGGCAATGGCCGCCGTTTCGGTGCGCAACACGCGCGGGCCGAATCGCACCGCGTGAAAGCCGAGGCGCAGGGCGGCCTGCGCCTCGGCATCCTCGAGCCCCCCCTCGGGACCGACGAACAGGGCCGCGGCGGGCGCCGCCGGGCCGGCCGTGCGGCCGGGCCGCGCGCACGCCGCGAGCGTCGCGGCGGCGCCGGGTGACAGCAGCAGCCGCAGGCCGGCCGGGTCGGCGAGCGCCAGGGCTGCCGGCAGCGCCATGGGTGCCTCGATGCGCGGCAGCTGGTTGCGGCCGCACTGCTCGCAGGCCGCCGCGGCCACGGCGCACCAGTGTTCGCGCTTGCGATCGGTACGGCCGCTTTCGGCGACGCGCACGACGCTGCGCTCGACCACGACCGGCACGATGCGCGCAACGCCGAGTTCGGTGGCCTTCTGCACGATCCAGTCCATCTTCTCGCCGCGCGCGAGGCCCTGCAGCAACGTGATCGCCAGCGGCGACTCGCGCTCGACGGCGAGGTGGTCGCCGACCGCGACGACCGCCGAGACCTTCTCGGTGCGCAGCAGCCGCGCCTCGTACTCGCCGCCCCGGCCGTCAAACAGCGTGACGGCGTCGCCGGCGCGCATCCGCAGGACGCGCAGCACATGCTCGGTCGCACCGCGCGACAGCCGGTGCTCGCTGTGCGCGGCGAGCGGCTCACCCGTGAAGAGGCGCACCTGTCGCATGCGCCGATTGTGGCATGATCGATCCATGCCGCTCGACATCGACACCGCCACCGGCCTCGTCAAGGGCGTGCGGCAGGTGCTGTCGCCGCATTTCGACGCGCGCCCCGCGGGCGTCCCGCCGGAGCTGATCGTCGTGCATGGCATCAGCCTGCCGCCCGGGGAGTTCGGCGGGCCGTGGATCGACGCGCTCTTCGCGGGCGGGCTGCCTGCCGCGGCCCATCCCTACTTCGAGACGATCAAGGGAGCGCGGGTCTCCGCGCATGCGCTCGTGCGCCGCGACGGCAGCGTCACCCAGTACGTGCCCTTCACGCAGCGCGCCTGGCATGCGGGGGCGTCGGAGTACTGCGGGCGCGCGGGCTGCAACGACTTCTCGATCGGCATCGAACTCGAGGGCACGGACGAGCAGCCGTACGAGCCGGTGCAGTACGCGACGCTCGCCGGGCTGGTGCGCGCGCTGCTCGCGAGCTATCCGACGCTGTCGCGCGATCGCCTCGTCGGCCATGCCGACATCGCGCCGGGACGCAAGACCGATCCCGGCCCTGCCTTCGACTGGGCGGGGCTGCGCGCGCTGCTCGCGTGATCGAAGCCCGGGGCGCGGCGCGCGTGCGCCGCGGCTATTGCGATACGGCGGCGGGCCAGGTGCACTATCGCGGCTGCGGCGAGGGCAGGCCGCTCGTCCTGCTGCACTGGGCGCCCGCCTCGGGGCGCATGTACGAGCACCTGCTGCCACGGTTCGCGGCCTGCGGATTGCGCGTGCTGGCGCCGGACCTCTACGGCTACGGGCGATCCGACAAGGAGGATGCCGGCTGGTCGATCGCCGACTACGCGCGCAATCTCGGCGAAGCCCTCCGTGCGCTTGGCGCATGGCCGGCCAGCATCGTCGGCGGCCACCTTTCCGCCGCGATCGCCACCGAGCTCGCGATCGCCGAGCCGGTGGGCGTGACCTGCCTCGTGCTCGATGGTTCGCCGGCCTGGACGCCGGCGCAGCGCGCGGCCCTGTTCGCGCCCTTCGCGGGCCTCTCGCCGGCGATCAGCGCGGATGGCGGCCACAAGACCTACGCCTGGGACATGGTGGAGCGCTCGCTCGCCCAATGGGACGGGCGCTTCCGCGTCAACGCGCAGACCCTGCCGGCGCTGTATGCCTATGTGTGCGATTTCCTCGAGACCGGCCTGCGGCCGAAGGCCGCGCTCGGCGCCTACGACATGCTCGCGCGCCTGTCACGCCTCGAGCTGCCCGTGCTCGCGCTGAGCGCGGAAACCGAACCCCTGTACCCGATGCACTCCGCGGTCGTCGCGGCGGTGCGTGGCGTGCAACAGCACGTCTTCGCGGGCGCACACCCGCTCCTCGACCCGGCGCGGGCCGACGAGTATGTGGCGGTGATCGAGCGTTTCCTGCGCCTGGCGTGAGTGGCTGCGACGGCGCTCAGCGACCGCGGTCGTGCCGCCACAGCACCTCGCTGCCGCTTTCCACGCGCGCCAGCACGCGCGCGATGACGAACAGCAGGTCCGAGAGCCGGTTCAGGTAGCGGGGCACTTCCGGCGCGACGTGGTCGCCGTCGGCGAGCGTCCAGACCTGCCGCTCGGCACGCCGGCATACCGTGCGCGCCAGGTGGCAGGCGGCGGCTGCGGGCCCGCCGCCCGGCAGGATGAACTCCTTCAGCGGCGGCAGGTCGGCATTGAAGCGGTCGAGGTCGTTCTCGAGTCGCACCGTATGTTCGTCCGTGATGACGCGCGAACCCGGGATGCACAGCTCGCCGCCGAGATCGAAGAGGTCGTGCTGCACTTCGACGAGGCATCTCCGCAGCTCGTCCGGGACCGTGGCGTTCGCGAGCACCAGGCCGATCGCGCTGTTGGTTTCATCCACGGTGCCATAGGCCTCGACGCGGGCGTCGTCCTTCGGGACGCGCTTGCCGTCGCCGAGGCCCGTGGTGCCGTCATCCCCGGTGCGGGTGTAGATCTTCGAGAGCCGGTTTCCCATGCCCCCCAACGCTACTGGAACGCATAGCGTGTCGCCAGCGTGAAGGCGCGGCCGGGCGTGTTGTATCCGTGGACCAGCGTGTAGGCCTCGCCCAGGGCGTTGTCGAGGCGGCCCTGGACCGACCAGCGATCCGTCATGGCGTAGCGCGCGGTCAGGTTGACCAGTGCGTAGCGCCCGAGGCTGACGTTGGACGGGAAGGCCACGTCGGTCCGGTTGCCGGAGTATGTCAAATCGACCCCGAGGGCGAGGCGGCCAGCGGCGCGCTCCAGCGCGAGCACATAGAATTCGCGCGCGCGCCGCAGCAGGCGCTCGCCGGTGTCGCGGTTGCGCGGATCCTGCAGCGTGGCCTCGGCGCGTACGCGCCAGGCCGCGCCGCGGAATTCATAGCCGAGCTCGATGCCCTCGATGCGCGCGCGCTCCACGTTCGCGTTGCGGCCATCGAAGGTCACCGGATCGAAGACGAAGACGATCAGGTCGTCGAGGTCGTTCCGCCAGGCATTCGCGTGGAGGCTGTGCCGCTCCCCGATGGCCTGTCGCAGCCCGATCTCGACCTGTCGCGAGACTTCCGGCTCGAGGTCCGGGTTGCCGCCGAAGCCGAAGCGATCCGTGCTGTCGGGCGCGCGGAATGCGCGGCCCGCGCCGAGCGTGAGGCGCGTCGCGGTCGGCAGCGTGAGGCCGTACTCGGCGTTCCAGATGACTTCCTCGCCGAAGGTCTCGTGATCGACGACGCCGACGGCTGCGAGGAAGCTGTGCCGCCCGTGGCTGATGCGGTCCTGCACGAAGAACTGGCTGACGTCGGTGTCGATGTCGAACGCGGTGCCGTAGGAGAGCGCGTCGGTGCGCTCGCGCGTCAGCAGCGCGCCGAGCGACAGCTCGTTGGCCTCGCCGAGGCGCAGGTTGCCCTGCAATTCGAGCCCGTTGCGGGCGGTGCGCAGGAAATCATGGGGTGGCGCAGCGAGGCCCTGGTTGTCCTGGTTCTGGTCGATCTCGTCGACCACGCGCGTGACCGTGGCGCGCAGGTCGACGCCGGCGCGCGGCCGCCACAGCGATTCGATCGCGTAGCTCTCGTTCACGAAGTCCTGGTCGACCGGCACGAGGCGGGCCGCGAACGTGACCGGGTCGAATACCGTGTTCGAATAGCCGACGTTGCCCGCGGCGCGCCAGGCGCGCGCGCGCAGGTCGAGCGTGTCGGCGGCGGCGTACCCGGCAGCGAGGTTCAGCGTGAGATTGTCGTAGCCGCGCGCGACGCCGTCGCCGGTGCGCGTCGGCAGGCCGTCGCTGTCACGATAGTCGACGCCGATGCCCAGGCCGGCGCCGTCGGCGACGCGCCAGCCGCCGCTGAAGCCGCCGGCAAACGTATCGTAGCGCCCGCCCGAGGCGTAGCCCCCGAGGCCGCGCGCGGCGGCAGCCTTGGTGATCACGTTGATGACGCCACCGATGGCGTCCGAACCATACAGCGTGGAGCGCGGTCCCTTGACGACTTCGATTCGCTGCACCGACTCCGGCGCGATGTTCTGCAGCGCGGGGCTGCCGATCGTGCCGGGGTTGACGCGCACGCCGTCGATGAGGACCACGGTGTGATTGCTGTCGGTGCCGCGCGTGAAAAGCGACGTCGGCTGGCCCGGGCCGCCCGAGCGAGCGAGCTCGATGCCCGCGTGGGTGCGCAGCAGTTCGCCGGCGTCGGCCGCCAGCGAGCGCTCGATCTCCTCGCGGTCGATCACGAACATCGGCGCGGCGATTTCGTCGAGGGGCACCTGCGTGCGGGTCGCGGTGACCACGGCTTCCTCGAGTGGCGCGGCGCGCGCATTGCAGGCCGCCAGGCAGATGGACACGAGGACGGCAGCGCGTGCCGCGACAGGAATGGTCGACATCGAAGGTCCTTTCCCCATGCTCGCCCGCATGGTGAGTGAGTAGCGACTGGAACCGATGCCAGGCCGGTCTCCGGACTCGCAGGATGAGGTGGTCGGGCCTTGGCCCGTCGCCTCGCCGCATCGCCTTCCCGCGTCATGCGCAGTGGCGTCTCCCGGTGGAGACTGATGCGGTTCTCGCCTGCTTACCGTTGCGGGGGCAGTGCCGGAATGGCGCGTCGCGCTTCACCGG
>CAZRLI010000098.1:0-7303 GCA_964600535.1 uncultured Steroidobacteraceae bacterium
GCTGCTGAAGAACGAGCAGGACATGCATCTCGTCGAGCAGGTGATGTTCCTCTCGAGGCGGGTGCGGTAGCCGGTGCTCGTCAGGTTCTTCCACGACCTGCGCTCGGGGGGCGTGCCGGTGACTCTGCCGGAGTTCCTCTCGCTGCTCGAGGCGCTCGGGGCGCGCGTCGCGCGCCTGTCGGCCGAGGACTTCTATCACCTGGCGCGGGTGTGCCTCGTGAAGGACGAGCGCCACTACGATCGCTTCGATCGCGTGTTCGCGGAACACTTCAGGGGCGCGCAGAAACTCTTCGAGGCCTTCGGCACCGACCTGCCGGACGAGTGGCTGCGCGCGCTCGCCGAACGCGTCCTGTCGGAGGAGGAGCAGGCGCAGGTCGCGGCGCTGGGCGGCTGGGAGAAGCTCATGGAGACGCTGCGGCAGCGCCTGGCGGAGCAGCAGGAGCGCCACGCGGGCGGCAGCAAGTGGATCGGCACGGCCGGCACTTCGCCGTTCGGCGCGTTCGGCTACAACCCGGAGGGGGTGCGCATCGGGCAGCCGGGCTCAAGACATCGTCGCGCCGTGAAGGTCTGGGACCGGCGGGAGTTCGCCAATTTCGACGACGGCCTCGAGCTCGGCACCCGCAACTTCAAGATGGGCCTGCGCCGGCTGCGGCGCTTCGCGCGCGAGGGCGCGGCGGAGGAGCTCGACCTCGACGGCACGATCTCGGCCACGGCGCGCAACGCGGGCTATCTCGACCTGAAGCTCGTGCCCGAGCGACGCAATGCGGTGAAGGTGCTGCTGCTGCTCGACGTGGGTGGCTCCATGGACGATCACGTGCGGGTCTGCGACGAGCTGTTCTCGGCCGCGCGCAGCGAATTCCGGCACTTCGAGCACTATTACTTCCACAACTTTCCCTATGAGTCGCTGTGGAAGGACAACCGGCGCCGCCACACCGAGCGCATCGCGACCGGGCAGCTGATCCGTACCTATGGCCCGGACTACCGCGTGATCTTCGTGGGCGATGCGGCGATGAGCCCCTACGAGATCACCATGCCGGGCGGGAGCGTCGAGCACTGGAACGCCGAGGCGGGCGCCGTCTGGCTGCAGCGCCTCACGGCCCATTTCCGCCACTTCGCGTGGCTCAATCCCGAGCCGCGCGAGCGGTGGGACTACACGCCCTCGATCGCGATCACGCGCCAGCTCGTCGAGGAACGCATGTTCCCGCTCACGCTGGAGGGCCTCGACCGCGCGACCGCCGAGTTGCGCCGGCGCGGCACCGCGCCGCCGAAGGCCGCTAGCCCTTCGCCGTCGCCTTGAGCGCCTTCAGTTCCGCCAGCACGAACTGCGAGTGCCCCTTGGGGTCGACCTTCTCGTAATGCCTGGCGATGCGGCCCTGCGGGTCGATGATGAACGTGTCGCGGCGCGCGACCTCGAGGACACCCATGGCCCGGTAGAGCACCCCGTAGCGCCTGGCGACTTCCTTGGTCGAATCGGCGAGGATCGTGAAGGGCAGGCTGTGCTCCTTCGCGAACGCCTGGTGCGATTTCACGTCATCGACACTGACCCCGAGGATCACTGCACCGGCGTCGCGGAACGCGAAGATGTTGTCGCGGAATTCGCAGGCCTGGGTCGTGCAGCCCGGGGTGTTGTCCTTCGGGTAGAAATACAGCACGACCCACTTGCCCTGCTGTTCGGCGAGCGTATGCCACTGGCCGTTCTGGTCCTGCAGCCTGAAGGCCGGCGCCTGCGAACCCACGGCCGGGGAGGCGGCGAGGGCCGGCATGGCCAGGGCGATGAGGGCGAGGGCGGCGAACCGCGTCGAGCGGGCTGCAAGCATGGCGTTCTCCGTTGATTCGGGGCCGTCGCGGGGCGAGCGCGAACTGGTCGATTCTACCAGCCGCCCCGCTTGGGCCAGAATGCGCGCCTGATGCGGGAGGATACGATCATCGCGGGGCGCCCGGTCCATGGGCTGATCCTGACCGGCGGCGGGGCGCGCTCGGCATACCAGGTGGGCGTGCTGCGGGCGCTCGCCGAGATGCTGCCACGGCGCGGCATCCCGTTCCCGGTGCTGATCGGCACGTCGGCGGGCGCCGTCGCGACCGCGGCGCTGGCGGCCGAAGCGCGCCGCTGGCGCGGCGCGGTCGCCTCGCTCGAGCATGTCTGGGGCAACTTCCACTGCAGCCAGGTATTCCGGGTCTCCTCGCGGCAGATGCTCGCCTCGGGCCTGCGCTGGCTCGCGGCGCTGTTGTCCGGGGGCACCCTCGCCGCGCCCCCGAAGTCGGTCTTCGACAACAGCCCCCTGTCGGAACTGCTGGCGCGAAATATCGACTTCAGCGCCATCCGCCACAGCATTTCCTCGGGCATGTTGCGCGCCGTCGCGCTCTGCGCGACCGGCTATACGAGCGCGCACTCCGTCGCATTCTTCGACGGCGAACCCGGCATCGCGGAGTGGGCGCGGGCGCATCGCGAGGGCCGCCGGACCGACCTCAACCTGTCGCACCTCATGGGCAGCCTCGCGGTGCCGTTCCTGTTCCCGCCGGTGCAGCTCGGCACCGAGTACTACGGAGATGGCGCGATGCGCCAGATGGCGCCGATGAGCCCGGCCGTGCACCTCGGTGCCGAGCGCGTGCTGGTGATCGGTGTTCGATCGATGAATGGCGCCGGCCTCGGCGCGACCGCGCAGCTGCCGCGCACGCCGACGCCGGGCCAGCTGTTCGGCTTCATGCTCGACACCCTGTTCACGGACGGCATATACGCCGACCTCGAGCAACTGGTGCGGCTCAATACGCTGGTGCGCTCGGTTCCGGAGGCGGTGCCGGGCGTGCGCCTCGTCGAGGCGCTGGCGATCTCGCCGAGCGTCGATCCGCGCGTCGTGGCGGCGAAGCACCTGCACGAACTGCCGCGCAGCCTGCGCGCCTTCCTGCGCGTGATCGGTGCGCGCGGCGGGGCGGGCCACCAGCTCGCGAGCTACCTGATGTTCGAATCGGGCTACACGTCCGAACTGATCGAACTCGGTTACCGGGACGCGGTCGCGCAGCGCGACCGGCTGCGGGCGTTCCTGCTGCCCTAGCCCCTGGCCGCGGCTCAGGCGAGGAACAGCGCGCCGAGGCTCAGCAGCGTCGCAAAGCCGATGCAGTCGGTGAAGGTGGTGAGGATCACGCCCGCCGAGAGCGCCGGGTCGATCCGCAGCCGACGCAGCACCAGCGGCACGACGACTCCCACGGTGGCCGCGGCGAGCAGGTTCATCAGCATGGCCGCCGCCACGATCGCCGCGACCTGCCACCTGCCGAACAGCACCACCGTGATCGCCCCGACCACGATCGCCACCACCACGCCGTTCAGCCCGCCGACGGCGATCTCCTTGAAGAGCAGCCAGCGGGCGTTCGCCCATTCGACCTTGCCGAGCGCGATGCCGCGAATCAGCAGCGTGACCGTCTGCGTACCGGCGATGCCGCCCATGCTGGATACCACCGGCAGCAGGGCGGCGAGCACCGCGACGCGCTCGATCGTGCCCTCGAAGTTGGCGACCACGAAGGCGCCGAGGAAGGCGGTGCAGATATTGACGCCGAGCCACACGAGCCGGCGGCGCGCCCAGGGCACGACCGCCGCGAACACGTCCTCCTCGTCGGCGAGGCCGGCCATCGACAGCACCGAGTGTTCGGCCTCCTCGCGGATCACGTCGACGATGTCGTCGACGGTGATGCGTCCGAGCAGCTTGCCCTCCGGGCTGACGACGGCCGCGGAAACGAGGTCGCGGTCCTCGAACAGGAGCGACACCTCGTGGGCGGGGGTGAGCGGGTCGATGCGGGGCGCCTCGCTGTCGAGGCAGTCGCCGACCAGGTGCGCGGGATCCTCGGTCAGCAGCCGCGTCAGCGGAATGGTGCCGAGATACTTGTCGCGCCGGTCGACGACGAACAGGCTGTCGGTGCGTTCCGGCAGTTCGCCGCGCATGCGCACGTAACGCAGCACCACCTCGATCGGCACGTCGGCGCGCACGCTCACCGAGTCGGTGTTCATCAGGCCGCCAGCGCTGTCCTCGGGATAGGCGAGCACCGTGCGCAGGCGCTCGCGGTCGCGCTGGTCCATCGAATGCAGCAGCTGTTGCGTCACGGTCTCGGGGAGGTCCGCCAGCAGGTCGGCCAGGTCGTCGACCTCCATGCCCTCGGTGGCCGCGACCAGTTCCTCGGCCCCCATCTCGTGCATCAGCACGGCGCGCACGTTCTCGTTCAGCTCGAGCAGTACTTCGCCCTCGAGCTCCGGGTCGACGATCTCCCAGACGACCTCGCGCTGCGCGGGCGGCAGCGACTCGAGCAGCAGTGCGATGTCGGCCGGGTGCATCGCGTTGACCATGCGATGCGCGGTGCGCAGGGTCCCCTGGTCGAGCGCATCCCGCAGCGCCGACAGGCGACCTGACTTGAGTGGATTGAATTCGCTGTCGCTCATGGGACGGAAACGCTCGACGAGACCCGCGCGGGCGCGCGGAGTCTAGCAGCCTTCAGCCCACGGACTAACGGTTCTCCAGGCGCGCAACGGCACTGCCGCCCGCATCGAGCAGCTCGAGGTCGCCTGCAGCGAGTCGCCAGCCGGCGACCCGCGTGAGCGCCGCGTGCAACTGCTGCTCGAGGTCCATGCCCTGCGCGCAGGCCATCATCGTGCCAGCCAGCTGCGTGAACGAGAGCTTCGAACCCGCGAGCGTGTAGCCGCCCATCAGGCGATTGCAGCCGGCGTAGCCACTGACCCGATGGTCCCGGGAAGCCAGTACCAGGTAGGGCGCACGCTGCCCCGCGGCGAGCGCGATCGGCGCACCGTCCAGCGCCGCGAGCTCCCAGTAGCTGTCCTCGAGCGTCGCGGCGCGCGGCCGGTCGCAGGACGCGGCCGCGAGGTTCACGAAGTGCTCGACCAGCAAGGTCGGCCGCACGCCGCCCTCCATTCCCTGGCGGTCCTCGATCCGGCCGATGACAGTGGCGAGCAAGGGCGCGCCCGGCTCGCTGCGGGTGCCGGTGTAGGCAGCCTCGAGCGCGGCATTGTCGTGCGCCTGTGCGACCGGCAGGCGTTCGCCCGTGGCGCAGTCGGTGAACAGGCCGGCATCCGCGCGATAGCTGTACAGGCCGCGCATGAGCACGGGGCCCGCGGACCGCGCCGCGGATCCGCGACTGCGCGCGCCCGCAGCGACCATCATGATCTGCACGGGCGCGGCATCGGGTCCGGTGGGCAGCGCCACATGCGTGTCCGAGGCAAACAGCAATTCGTCGCCGTGCAGCACGCGGGCGCTGATCGCGTAGCGGTGGGACGGCTGGATGCGCGCCGGATCATAGGGGATAGTGAAGTGGAAGGGCGGCGCGCCCGGCGACTCGTCGCGGACCTGCGCGACGAGCACCGCCGGCGCATCGACCAGCGAGACGTCTTCTAGCCGCGCCTCGAATACCGCCTGCGGCGGCAGCGCGATGCGCTCGCGATAGGTGGCAGTGCCGGAAACGCTGGTGCTCGCGGGCGGCGTGCTGCAGGCCACCATCAGAGTGCTGCCGGCGAGGATGGCCGCGCATGCCCCGATGCGACGAATCCGCTGCAGATCCATGTGGGCCTCCTGTTCAGGTTTCGCGCCGGGTGCGCAGTTCATTGTGACGCGCCGTGACGTGCGGATGGTGCGCGGCGAACCGTTCCATCAGGCGGTTGGCGACGTAGACGGAGCGGTGCTGGCCGCCGGTGCAGCCTATCGCGACCGTCAGGTAGCGGCGGTTCGCAGCCGTGTGCTCGGGTATGCGCGCCTCGATGAAGCCCGCGATATCGTCGATCAGCTTCGCGACCGCCGGCTCGGACTCGAGGAAGCGGATGACCTCCGCGTCCAGGCCCGTGAGCGGGCGCAGCAGCGGTTCCCAGTATGGGTTCGGCAGCGAACGCGCGTCGAACACGAAATCCGCATCGCCGGGGATGCCGTGCTTGAAACCGAATGATTCGAAGGTGATCGAGAGGCGCGGCGTGACGCGCGCCTCGGCCGACTTCAGCACCACGTCGCGCAGCGCATGCACGCCCATGCGCGAGGTGTCGATCACCTGGTCGGCCGCGTACATGATCGGCTCGAGCAGGTCGCGTTCCATCGCGATCGCCTCGCGCAGGCCGACGCCGCTGCGGCTCATCGGGTGCTTGCGGCGGGTTTCCGCGAAACGACGCAGCAACTCCGCCTCGCTCGCGGTCAGGAACAGCACCTCGCAGTGGATGCCGCTCTTCTTGAGCTCCTGCAGCAGCTTGGGCACCGTGGCGATTTCCGCCGCGGTGTTGCGCGCGTCGAGGCCGACCGCGATCCGCTCGTAGGTGGCGTCGGCGCTGCGCACCGTGTGGGAGATCAGCGGCGTCAGCAGCGCGGCCGGTATGTTGTCGATGCAATAGAAACCGAGATCCTCGAGCATGTGCAGGGCCACGCTCTTGCCGGAGCCCGACAGGCCGCTCACGACGACAACGCGCATGCTGCGGTGACCGCGGCCCTGGACCGCGCGGCTATTGCCGCGTGGTCTTGCGGGTCTCCGCGGCGTGGTGGTCGCGCGACTTTTCCTTGTGCTTCATCACCAGCCGGTCGAGCTTGTCGGCGAGCGCGTCGATCGCCGCATACATGTCTGCCTCGATCGCGTCGGCGTGGATCGAGCCGCCGCGCACGTGCAGGGTGGCTTCGGCCTTCTGTCGCAGTTTCTCGACCGTGAGCACGCAATGCACGTCGATCACGTGGTCGAAATGACGCACGATGCGTTCGAGCTTCTTCTCCACGTAGCCCCGCAGCGGCGGGGTGACCTCGACATGATGTCCACTCACGGAAAGTTGCATCGTGCTCTCCTCGTTGATGCCCGTATGCCTGTCACTTCGGCGCGACGCGGCGCCGCTCGTTCGACGGCGCGATGCGCATCGCCTCGCGGTACTTGGCCACCGTGCGGCGCGCCACCGGAATCCCCTCGGTCGACAGCAGTTCGGCGATGCGGCTGTCGGAGAGCGGTGCGGCGGGGTCTTCGTCGCGGATCAGCTTCCTGATCTTGGCGCGAATCGCGGTCGACGAGGTCTCGGCGGACTCGCCGCCACCCACGTGGCTCGAGAAGAAGTAGCGCAGCTCGTACACGCCGCGCGGCGTGTGCATGTACTTGCCCGAGGTGATGCGCGAGATCGTCGATTCGTGCATCTCGATCGCGGCGGCGATGTCCTTGAGGATCATCGGGCGCATGTGCTCGTCGCCCTGCTCGAGGAACGCGGCCTGGCGCTCGACGATCGCGCGCGCGACCTTGAGCAGCGTGTCGTTCCTGATCTCGAGGCTCTTCAGCAGCCAGCGGGCCTCCTGCAGCTGCG
>CAZRLI010000099.1:0-7272 GCA_964600535.1 uncultured Steroidobacteraceae bacterium
GAGCACGTCGAAGCCGGAGAGCCCCGGCATCTGGATGTCGAGGAACACGAGGTCGGGCTGCTGGCTGCGCACCGCTTCGATCGCCTCGCGGCCATTGGCGCACTGGCCGACGACCTCGAAATCGCCGGCCGTGCGCAGCCGGATCTCCAGCCCGCGGCGCGACAGCGCTTCGTCGTCGACGATCAGTGTGCGGATGGGTTGTGGAGTGGTGGTCATCATGGGCGGGGTGCCTTTTCAAAGGGCAGGGCGATTTCGATGCGCACGCCGGGATGCGCGTTGAGGGCCACGAACCGTTGCTGGTCGCCATAGAGCACGTGCAGTCGCTCGCGCGTGTTGCGCAGGCCCACGCCGCGGCCTTCGATCAGCGCGGCGGCATTCTTCGCGCCCGGGCCGTCGTCGGCGACCACCAGCTCGAGCATCCGGCCGCGCACGCGGCCCTCGACGCGGATCGCGCCGCCGCCTTCCCGTGGCGACACGGCATACTTCACCGCATTCTCGATCAGGGGCTGCAGCAGCAGGCTAGGCACCAGCGCCTCGAGCGCGTTTTCCTCGAACGCGAACTCGATGCGCAGGCGGTCGTTGAAGCGCAGTTGCTCGGTCGACAGGTACATGTTGAGGGCATCGAGCTCCTGGCGCACGGTGACCTTCTTCATCGGATCCTGGTCGAGGGTATAGCGCAGGAATTCGGACAGGCGGGTGACGGCCTGGTTGGCGATGCGGTTCTGGTTGTCGAGGACCAGCGTCGAGATGGCATTCAGCGTGTTGAAGAGGAAGTGCGGGTTCAGCTGGTAGCGCAGCATCCGCAGCTGGGCCTCCTGGGCGAGCGCGGCCGACCGCAGGGTCGCCTCGCGCTGCAGCTGCAGCGATTCGTAGTACTTGATCCCGAAGTAGAGCCCGGACCAGCAGAGCATCAGGTAGGTACCCTGCAGCGCGCCGCTCAGGTACTCGTACCAGTGCACCATCTTCCAGTCGAGCTGCGGCATGAACCGGTCATAGGCGAAGTTCACGCACAGGCGCCAGGCGAGTGCGGTGACGTAGGAGGTGATCGCGATGCCGACCAGGACGATGCGTGGCCGCTGGCGCCACAGGACCCGGTAGATGTAGCGCAGCGGCATCGTGACGACAAAGCCGGAAACCGCCGCGCTCATGATCACGTACAGGTAGCCCGGCTCCTTGTCGTAGAGCAGCGCGCCGAGGTACTGGGCGCAGCCGTAGCCGGTCCAGCCCGCCGCATGCAGGCTCCAGAAGAGGGTATCGCGGGGAATGCGCAGGCGGCCGAGCACCGGCACCGCGTGGTCTTGCGCCACGGCGGGAGGCATTTCAAGGCTCATGGGCGAGACTTTATGCGACTCGTCCCCCTTCCTGCATCGGTATGTCGCAGCAGGGGCTCGCCTCGTCGCAGGGCTAGGGGCTGAGGGCGGCCTGCCGGCCCGGCAGGGCCAGGTCCTCGAGCGGCTGGGGCTTCTCGAGCAGGAACCCCTGGGCGAAGTCGATCCCGATGGCCGACAGCCACTGGCGGCCGACCTGGGTGTCGACCCGCTTCGCGACGCAGTGCACGCCCAGCACCTTGGCTGCCTGGGAAATCGCGATCACCACCGCCTGCGGGAGCTTCTCCTTGAGCGCCGCCGACGTCAGCTTCGCGTCGATCTTCACCAGCCGCACCGCGGGCGAGGCGAGGAAGGGCAGCGCATCGGAGTGCAGCGAGAAGTCGTCGAGCACGATGAAACAGCCGAGCTGTTCGCAGCGCTTGACGAAGCGCTCCGCGAAGGCGTGGTGTTCGACGAACGCCCGCTCGGGAACCTCGAAACCGATGATCTCCGGCGAGACACGCGACTCGGCCAGGTTATTCGCGACGAAGGACAGGAACTGGTCGTCGGTCAGGGTGGTGAGCGCGATGTTGACCGAGAAACTGGCCGGCTCGCGCTCCCAGACCCCGGTGTGGGCCGCAAGCCAGGTGATCAGCTCGCCGGTGATGTAGCGGTCCATCGTGCTGGTCGTGCCCTGCGACGCGAGCATCTGCGCGACGGTGTCGCCCATCGAATCGGATTCGGGATGGCTGCGGGCCCTCAGCAGGACCTCATAGCGCCGCGTGCGGCCGCCCGAGCGCAGCTTGTGCAGCTGTTGCACGTGCAGGGCGACTTCCCGGACGGTCGCCTGCGGTACATAGAGGGTCGCATCGGGCGCCGGGTTGACGACCGGCACGGGCGGCGCGACGGCTGGCTTCGCCGCCGCCACCGGCGGCGGCGCGGTTCCCGCCTTCGGGTCGATCAATGCGTCGAAGGAGAACTCGACCACCGGCATTTCTCCCTCCGTGGAGACCTGCGTTGCGGGGGCGGGCACCGCCGCGGGCCGGGTCTCCGTGACCGGGGCGCGCGCGGCGGGGCCCGCGAGAGTCGTCACGACGACATCCGCCACCGGCACTGCGGGGCGTGCGATCGGCTGTGTCTGCGTGATCGAGGTCGGCCGCAGCACCACCGCAAGGCGTTGCAGGATGGCACGCACGTCGCTCGTGCCGAGCCGCTCGCCGCCGCCTTTCTCGATCGACTTGGTGTCCGCGATCACCATCGCGAGGCCGAGCACCTCGCCATACGGGGAGCGTGCCGGGAAGAACACCGCGCTGCGCGCGTCGCCGAGATCGAAATCCGCATACTGGCGCTGCGACTCGAGGCCGAACGCACCGATCGCTTCGAGTGCCGCGGTGTGCTCGTCGGGGCCGAGAACGCCTTCGCTGAGCCACAGCACGTCGCACTCGTCGTTGTGGATCGAAATGGAGTGCACGCGCACCTGCCGCAGCGCTTCGCGCAACTCGCGACCGAGGACTTCGGGCGTGACGGGCTCGCGCTCGGCCGGTGGACGCGGTCGCTCGTTCTTCGCCTGCTCGACGGGCTTGGCGCGCCCAAACTTGAACATCTTCGCTGGGGTCCCCGGGTACTCGGCCAGTGCGGCAGTCGGCCGCGACCGTGAGAGTCTCAGGAATGCACCGGGCGCGCCGTGACCGCGCTCGCGTTCTGTCACGCGGGCGCGCAGGGCGATTTGCCATATTTCAGCGGTCGATGGCCGCCATTCCGCGCTCGGTATAGCGCTGTCCGGCTGTTGGTTGCAGTGCGGCGAGCGCGGCGAGATCCGCGGCCGTGAGCACGAGGTCTGCCGCCGCTGCGTTGGCCTCGAGGTACTTGCGCCGCTTGGTGCCGGGGATCGGCACGATGTCGGGGCCCTGGTGCAGCAGCCAGGCGAGCGCAACCTGCGCGGGGGTCGCCCCGCGGCGCGCCGCGACGCGCGCCACCTCGGCGACGATGGCGGTGTTGCGATCGTAGTTGTCGCCCGCGAATCGCGGATCGAGGCGCCGGTAGTCGGTGGGCCCGAGAGTTTCGGGCTTGGGCACCAGGCCCGTGAGGAAGCCCCGGCCGAGCGGGCTGTAGGGCACGATGCCGATGCCGAGCGCCCGGCAGGTCCCGATGACCTCGCCCTCGATGCCGCGCTCCCACAGGGAATACTCGCTCTGCAGGACGCTCAGCGGGTGCACCGCGTGCGCGCGCTCCAGGGTCGTGGCGCTGACTTCCGAGAGGCCGAGGTAACGCACCTTGCCGGCGCGCACCTGTTCCGCCATCGCGCCGACCGTGTCCTCGATCGGCACGCTGCGGTCGAGCCGGTGCTGGTACCAGAGGTCGATGTAGTCGACCCCGAGTCGCTCGAGCGAGCCGTCGATCGCACGGCGCACGTTCCCGGGCCGGCCGTCGACGCCGACCATCTTGTCGCCCTCGATCCGGAAGCCGAATTTCGTCGCGACGATCGCGCGGTCGCGCCGGCCCTTGAGGCCGCGGCCGAGGAGCCGCTCGTTCGTGTAGGGGCCGTAGACCTCGGCGGTGTCGAAGAAATTCACGCCGATGTCGAGCGCGCGATGGATCGTGGCGATCGCTTCCGCCTCGTCGACCGGACCGTACATGTCGCCCATGCCGGCGACGCCCGCCATGCCCATGGTGCCGAGGCCGACGGCGGAGACTTCGAGCCCCTGTGTACCCAGCTTGCGCGCGTGCATACTACTGGTGAAACAATAACACGGCTTGTCCCGCGGGAGGGTGCGGCCATGAACACAATCTGGATGCCGGCGCAGATGGCGTTGTTCGCGAAGATCGTCGACCTCAACGGATTCTCGGCGGCGGCGCGCGCGCTCGGCGTGCCCAAGGCAGCGGCGAGCCGTTCGATCGCGGAGCTCGAGGCGGCCCTCGGTGTGCGGCTGCTCGAGCGTACGACGCGGCGCATCCACCTGACACCCGTCGGCCGCCTGCTGTATCCGCACTGCCGCCGCATCGTCGATGAAGCCGACTCGGTCCGTTCCGTGGCTGCCGATGCGATCGCATCGCGCGGTGGCCCGCTGCGCGTCATGGCCGACCCGACCTACGGCCGCGTGCTGCTCGCGCCGATCGTGCCGCGCTTCCTCGAGCGCTTTCCCGACGTGCCGCTCGATGTGCAGCTGCAGGCGGCCGATCTCGCCGACGCGTCGCAATGGGATGTCGCCGTTCATGCCGGTGCGATCGACGACGCCCGTTTCGTGTGCCGCGAACTCGGCGCCCCGCCCGCCGTGTTGTGCGCGACGCCCGCCTATCTCGCCGCCAGGGGTACGCCGGCGAAGCCCGCCGAGCTGCGCGGCCACGCGCTGCTCACGCCCGCGGCGCCCGGCCCGGAATTCCGCATCCAGTTGCATCGCGGCGCCTCGCAGCGCGAGGAGGTGAGCGTTCATCCGAAACTGGCGGTGAATGATCCGGCCGTCCTGCATGCCTCGACGGCCGCGGGGCTCGGCATCGGCCTCCTGCCGGAGTTCCTGTGCCGGCAGGGGATCGTGACCGGCAAACTCGTGCGGGTGCTGGACGGCTGGGCGCTGCCCGGCACCCTGCCGATCTGCGCGATCTACCCCTCCACGCTCGCCACCGATCGCCGCGTACAGGCGTATGTCGAATTCCTCGCGGCCAACGTGATTCCCGCGCTCGCGGCGACCTAAACTAGCGAATCGCGGAGAGACCCATGTACCGAGCCCCCCTCAAAGACCTGAATTTCGTCCTGAACGAGCTGATCGGCCCCGACCGACTCGAGGGCTGCGCGCGTTATTCGGACTATTCTGCCGAACTTGCGACCTCGATCCTCGAAGAAGGCGGCAAGTTCGCCGAAGATGTGCTCGTGCCCCTGTACCGCACCGGGGACACCCAGGGAGCGAAATGGTCACCGGACGGTGTCACCACCACTCCGGGCTTCAAGGCGGCCTACCAGGCGTTTGCGGACGGCGGCTGGAACCAGCTGACGGGCGATCCGGAGTTCGGCGGGCAGGGGATGCCGCGCATGCTGGGTACCGCGGTGGTCGAGCTGTGGGCGGGTGCGAACCTCGCTTTCAAGCTGTGCCCGATGCTGACCCAGGGTGCCATCGAGGCGCTCGACCTGAGCGGCAGCGATGAGCAGAAGCGGCGCTTCCTGCCGAAGATGGTGAGCGGCGAGTGGACCGGCACGATGGTGCTGACCGAGCCGCAGGCGGGATCGGACCTGGGCCAGATCCGCACGCGCGCGGCCCCGGCCGGCGATCACTACCGGATCTTCGGCCAGAAGATCTTCATCACCTGGGGTGAGCACGATTTCACGTCGAACATCATCCACATGGTGCTCGCGCGCATCGACGGCGCGCCGCCCGGCACGCGGGGAATTTCGCTGTTCATCGTGCCGAAGTTCCTCGTCGGCGCGGACGGCGCGATCGGCGCGAGGAACGACGTGCAGTGCCTCTCGATCGAACACAAGCTCGGCATCCACGCGAGCCCGACCTGCGTGATGCAGTTCGGCGCGCAGGAAGGTGCCGAGGGCTATCTCGTCGGCGAGGCGGGCCGCGGCCTCGAATACATGTTCATCATGATGAACGCGGCACGCCTCTCGGTCGGCCTCGAGGGCTACGCGGTCGCCGAGCGCGCATACCAGCAGGCCGCAGAATGGGCGCGCACGCGCATCCAGGGGCGCCCGCCGGTTGCCGCGACGGGCGGGCCTGCGCCGATCATCCACCATCCCGACATCAAGCGGATGCTGCTGGCGATGAAGGCGAACACCGAGGCGATGCGCGCGCTCGCGATCTACGCGGCCTGCGAACTCGACATCGCGGCGGCGCATGCCGATGAGGCGAAGCGCGCGGCGGCGCAG
This sequence comes from uncultured Steroidobacteraceae bacterium, assembly GCA_964600535.1. Classification (GTDB taxonomy): domain Bacteria; phylum Pseudomonadota; class Gammaproteobacteria; order Steroidobacterales; family Steroidobacteraceae; genus CADEFQ01. Next base: position 6,169 of record CAZRLI010000099.1, read on the forward strand.
GCGCGTGGCGACCTGCTGATTCCCGTCGTCAAGGCGTGGAGCACCGAGGGCGGCATCGAATCGGCGTCGCTCGGCATCCAAGTGCACGGCGGCATGGGCTACATCGAAGAAACCGGTGCCGCGCAGGCTTACCGGGACGTGCGCATCACGGCGATCTACGAAGGCACGACCGGCATCCAGGCGAACGACCTGCTCGGCCGCAAGCTCGGGCGCGACCGTGGCACCGCCATGGCGGCGCTGCTTGCCGATGTCGCGCACGAGCTCGAGGCCATCACCTCGACCGACCCGGCGGTCCAGGCCGCGAAGCGCGGCGCGCTCGAGGGTGTCGCGGAACTCGCGCAGGCGACCCAGTCGCTGCTAGGCCAGCTTGGCAGCGCACAGGACCGCGCGCTGGCCGTGGCGGTGCCGTACCTGAAGCTCACCGGCACGGTGCTCGGCGGCTGGCTGCACGCAAAGTCGGCGGCGATCGCGGCCAGCCGGATTGCGGCCGGCGCTGGCGATGCGGATTTCTACCGCGGCAAACTCGCGACCGCGCGCTTCTATGCCGAGTACATCCTGCCGAACGCGGAGGCGCTGGCGCGGGTGGTGCAGGGCGGTGGCGCGGCGGTGGCGGAGGTGGATGCCGCGCTCATCTGAGCGCGGCGGGCCGCATCGTTGCCCGGCTTCGGACGCGGAGGAGAGACATGAACAGACGCGACATGATCATCGGCACGGCGAGTCTCCCGGCGGTGGCCGCCGTCGGCGCGGGCACGGCAGTGGCGGCGCCAGCAGCGGGCAGCGGGACGGCGGGCCTGATCACGCGCAGGATCCCTTCCTCCGGCGAGGCCATCCCCGTCATCGGGCTCGGCACCTCGGGTCCCTTTGAAGTCGGCGCGGAGGCCGCCGCGCGCGCGCCGCTGCGCGAGGTGATCGACGCGTTCTTCGCGGGTGGTGGGCGGTTGATCGACACCTCGCCGATGTACTCGACCGCCGAGCGCGTGCTCGGCGAGCTGCTGACGCCCGCGCAGCAGCAGTCCTGCTTCATGGCGACCAAGGTCTGGGCCGATGGTGCGGCGGCCGGCGACTCGCAGATGAAGGATTCGGAGCGACTCCTGCGGCATCGCC
>CAZRLI010000100.1:0-7271 GCA_964600535.1 uncultured Steroidobacteraceae bacterium
CAGAAGCAGGACATCTCCGAACCCGAGGTGGTGAACGCGTTCGCGCGCATCGTCGGCGACGAGACGCACCTCGACTACCTCTACGTGCTCACCTGTGCCGACGTGCGCGGCACGAACCCGAAGCTGTGGAACTCGTGGAAGTCGTCCCTCTTCCACAGTTTCTACGATCGCACGCGGCGCGCCTTGCGCCGCGGCCTCGAGGCCCCGATCGACCAGGACGAACTCGTGCGCGACACGCAGGAGGCGGCGCGCCGCGCGCTGCTCGCCGAGGGCTTCACGCCCGGGCAGGTCGACCGGGTGTGGGCGCGGCTCGCGCCCGGCTACTTCCTGCGCAACAGTGCCGACGAAGTCGCCTGGCACACGCGCCTGCTGGCCGATCGGGATGCGCGCGCCGAGGACCCGATCGTCGCGCTCGACGCGGCGAGCGTGCGCGGGACTACCGCGGTGTTCACCTTTGCGCCGCACCGGTACCACGGCTTCGCCCGCACGACCGCCGTGCTCGACCAGCTCGGCCTCACGATCGTCGATGCGCACATCGCGCCCACCGAGGACGGCTTCAGCCTCGACGTGTACCACGTGCTCGAGGATGACGGCGCACCGATCGCCGATACCGAGCGGCTCACGGAAATCGAGCAGGCGCTGTGGCGTTCGCTGCGCTCGCCCGAGGAGTCGCCGCTCGCCGTCCATCGGCGCGCGCCGCGCCAGTCACGCATGTTCCACACGCCGACCCAGATCAGCGTCAGCACCGACGAACGCCACCGCCGTTCCGTGCTCGAGCTGACCGCGGGCGATCGGCCGGGGCTGCTGTGCGACGTCGGCAAGGTGCTGATGGAGGAACGGGTCCACCTGCACAATGCGAAGATCATGACGGTGGGCGAGCGCGCCGAGGATGTCTTTTACCTGACCGATGCCGCGAACCAGCCGCTCGATGCCGCTGCGGCCGCTCGGCTGCAGCAACGCCTGGCCGATGCACTCGAGCGCAGGCGCGCGGCATGAACCCGCGCATCGCCGCGCTGCACGCCTACCCGTTCGAACGGCTCGCCGCGCTGAAGGCCGGCTGCGTGCCGCCCGCGGGGCTTGCGCACATCGCCCTGTCGATCGGCGAGCCCAAGCACGAGCCGCCCGGCTTCGTGCTCGATGCGCTCCGCGCCGGGCTGGGTGCGCTCGGCAGCTATCCATCGACCCTGGGCCTGCCGGCGCTGCGTGCGGCGGCGGCACGCTGGCTCGAGCGGCGCTTTGCCCTGGGCGACGGTGCGGTCGACGAGGCCACCATGGTGCTGCCGGTCAATGGCACGCGCGAGGCCCTGTTCGCCTTCGTGCAAGCCTGCATCGACCCGGGCCGGCCCGCGCTCGTGGCGATGCCCAATCCCTTCTACCAGATCTACGAGGGCGCGGCGCTGCTCGCCGGCGCCACGCCCTGCTTCCTCGATACCACCGCCGCCACGGACTACCTGCCGGACCTCGACGCGGTGCCGGCGCGGGTATGGCGCGACGTACAGCTTCTCGTGCTGTGCTCGCCCGGCAACCCCACCGGCGCAGTCATGCCACGCGGTTACCTGCAGCACGCGCTCGCGCTCGCCGAGCGCCACGATTTCGTGATCGCCGCGGACGAGTGCTACGCCGACCTGTGGCTCGACGAGTCCCGGCCCTGCCCGTCGCTGCTCGAAGCGGCGCGCGCGGCGGGGCGCGACCGCTACGAGCGCTGCATCGTCTTCCACAGCCTCTCGAAGCGCTCGAGCGTGCCGGGCCTGCGCTCGGGATTCGTCGCGGGCGACCCGCGGCTCATCGCGGCCTTCCTGCGCTACCGCACCTACCACGGCTGCGCGATGCCGTTGCCCACGCAGCACGCGAGCATCGCGGCCTGGAACGAGGACGCGCACGCCGCGGACAATCGCGCCCTCTACCGCGAGAAGTTCGCCCGTGTCGTGCCACTGCTCGCACCCGTGCTCGACGTCACGACGCCCGCGGGCGGCTTCTATCTCTGGCCGCACGTCGGCGGGGATGACGAGGACTTCACGCGCGCCCTGTACGCCGCGCAGAACATCACGATCCTGCCGGGGAGCTACCTCGCGCGGGCGGCGCAGGGCGTGAACCCGGGCGCGGGACGGGTGCGCATCTCCCTCGTCGCCGGGGTCGACGAGTGCATCGAGGCGGCGCGGCGGATCCGGGCTTTCATCCAAGCGCGGTGAAATCCCTCGCGCGGCCGCCGCGCAGCCGCGGGATTCCGTGACGGGGGTCGCGGTCGCTGGCCACGCGATGGCCGCACAATCCACTTGTCATAAACCGGCCTCAGGGAGGAGGGATTTGCCCGCCCATTCTTTCGATGCGGCACCGTATGCGCAGATCGTGCGATCCCTGTTCGCGCGCACGCGCCGCGTCCTGCTCTACGGGCCCGACGGCCGCCTCTGGTGGAGCGAGGATGGCGCCGATGCGCTCGACCTGCGCGCGCAGCTCGAGCAGGTGATCGCCCTGATGCGCCAGCGCGACAGCGCGGCCGCGCTCGCGCTCGCCCGTGGCGCCGATCCGGCCAGTGGACTGCTGCTGCCGGTCGGCGATGCCGACAAGGCCCCGCTCGCGTGGCTCGGGCTGGTCGGCCCGGCGGCACGCATTGCCACGGATCCCGACGGCATGGCGCTCGCCCAGACGCTGCGCCCCGTCCTGCTGCTGCTCGCGCGCGACGTCGCCGCCGCCGCACAGCTGCGTCGCCAGCGATACGCGAGCCTGCAGGCCGCCGAGCAGACGGCGGAACTGCGCTGGCTGCTCGCGACCTCGAGCCTCGCGAGCCGCAATGCCAGCGTCGACCGTCTCGAGGCGACCCTCGATGCCTGCGCATCCCACCTCGGTTGCGAAGGCGTGATGCTGTGGCTCGCGGACCGCCAGCTCGAGCGCATGGCGCTGCGCAAACCCCTCACGGCCCCCGAGCTCGAGACACTGCGCCGCCTCGCCCGTGGCTCGCTCGCCGAGGAAGTGGCGGCGCGCGGGCGCACGATCATCGTCGCGAGGCTGCGCGAGACCCCGGAGGCCGAGCTGCTGCCCTGGACGGTCATCGCAACGCCGGTCGTGGCCGACGGCGAACGCCGCGGCCTGTTCATGGCATTCGCGCAGCGCGAGGCCCGCCACTTCTCGCCGCGCGACGCACGGCGACTGGAGCGCATCGTGCCGCGGGTGCTCGCGGCGACCGAGATGGAGCACGACCCGCTCACCGGCCTGCCCGCGCGGCACGTCTTCGAGGAGCGGCTGCGCGCGGTGCTGGCGGCACCGGGTGCGAATGCCTGTGTCGTCTACGCCGACCTCGACCAGCTGCACGTCACCAACGACCTGTTCGGCTTCACCGCCGGCGACGATGTCCTGCGACGCGCGGCGCAGCTGTGGCGCGACCACGCGGGCCTGCATGTCGAGATGGCGAGCCGCTTCGCCGGCGATCGCTTCGTCGCACTGCTGCGCGACTGCACCCTGAACCAGGGCCGCGTGTGGGCCGATGCCGCACGACAGGCACTCGAGGCCCTGCCGGCGCCTCCCGGGCGCTCCGGCCTGCGGATCACCGCCAGCTTCGGCGTGGCCGCCGCACAGTGCGGCGATGCGCCCGAACACGTGCTGGCGACCGCCGAAACGGCCTGCAAGGCGGCCAAGGACCGCGGCAGGAACCGCGTCGAAGTGTTCGCCCAGACCGATGTCAGCCTGGTGCAGCGGCGCGACGACCTGGTGATCTTCCGCGACCTCGCCGACGCATTCGACCAGAACCGCTTCATGCTCTATGCACAGCCGATCGAGTCGCTGTGGGACCCGACCCGCGCGCGGCGCCACGAGATCCTGATCCGCCTGCGCGACGCGTCCGGCGAGCCGGTGGCGCCGTCCCGCTTCATCTCCGCCGCCACGCGCTATCAACTGCTGCCGCAGCTCGACCGCTGGGTCGTCGAGCGCTCGATCGAGGCGCTCGACCGGCACGCGCCCGCGCTGCGCGCGCGCAACATCAGCTTCTGCATCAATCTCTCCGGCCAGTCGCTGGTGCAGCCGGACTTCGCTGACTTCGTGCGCACGACCCTCAAGGGTGCCGCGACGCCCGCGGACCTGTTGATGTTCGAGTTCACCGAGAGCGCCGCCATCTCGGACATTGCCGCCGCCCAGCGCTTCATCGAACGGGTCGGCGCGCTCGGCGCACGCTTCGCACTCGACGACTTCGGCACCGGCTTCTCCTCGCTCGCGTACCTGAAGTCGCTCGCCGTCTCGGCGCTCAAGATCGATGGCTGCTTCGTCCGCGACCTGCTGACCGACTCGCGATCCGAGGGCGTCATCCGCGCGGTGCTGCAGATCGCCGCGCAGCTCGGCCTCGACACGGTCGCGGAATACGTCGAGACCGAGGCCATCGCCGATCGCCTGCGCTCCCTCGGCGTCACCTACGGCCAGGGCTATGCCTTCGGCGCGCCGGTGCCGCTCGCCGCCGTGCTCGCCGGCCTCGTGGATGAGGCAGGCGGGCCGGCCCCCGGCCACGAGCCGGCCGTGCGGGTTGCGACGCGCGGCTGAGCTCGGCACGATGCGCGCTCGCCCCACGGAGCGCAGCATGGCCAATTTCGACACCCTCAGGTCCACGATCGATTCCGCCTTCGAGCAACGCGCCACCATCGCGCCCGGCAAGGTACCGGCCGGGATCGGTGCCGCGATCGAGGACACCATCGGGCTGCTCGATCGCGGCGCGGCGCGCGTCGCCGAACACGACGGCCGGCGCTGGGTCGTCAACGAATGGCTCAAGAAAGCCGTGCTCCTCTACTTCCGCACGCACGACAACAGCGTGGTCGACGCGGGCTACACGCGCTTCTATGACAAGGTGCCGCTCAAGTACGCGCACGACGACGCGGCAGCATTCCGCGCCGGAGGCGTGCGTGTCGTCCCGCAGGCGATGGTCCGCAAGGGCGCCTACGTCGCGCCAAACGTCGTGCTGATGCCCTCCTACGTCAATATCGGTGCCTGGGTCGGCGAGGGCACGATGGTCGACACCTGGGCCACGGTCGGCTCCTGCGCGCAGGTCGGCCGCAACGTGCACCTCTCGGGCGGCGTCGGCATCGGCGGCGTACTCGAACCGCTGCAGGCTGCGCCGACCATCATCGAGGACGACTGCTTCATCGGCGCGCGCTCGGAAGTCGTCGAGGGCGTGATCGTCGAACGCGGTTCGGTGATCTCGATGGGCGTATTCCTCGGCCAGAGTACCCGCATCTACGACCGGGAAACGGGCACCGTGCTGCAGGGCCGCGTGCCGGCGGGCTCGGTCGTCGTGCCGGGCACCCTCCCCTCGAAGGACGGCCGCTATGGCCTCGCCTGCGCGGTGATCGTCAAGAAGGTGGATGCCCAGACGCGGGCGAAGACCAGCATCAACGAGCTGCTGCGGGCGGACTGAGCACGCCGCGGCGGTCAGCCGTTCGCGGCTCGTGGCCCGCGGCCCGGTCCGTGCCGCACATCCTCGCCGCTGACGATGAATACGACGCGTTCGGCGACGTTCTTGGCGTGATCGCCGATGCGCTCGAGGCTCTTCAGCGCGAACACGGTGTCGATCGTCGCGCGCAGGCAGCGTGGCGACTCGAGTGCCACGGTCAGCAACTCGCGCAGGGCCGCCTCGAACTCGCGGTCGACCTCCCGATCCATGCGCGCAACGTCGTGGGCAACCGACGCGTCGCCGCGATCCAGCGCGTCGATTGCGAGGCGCAGCATCCGCGCCGACAGCTGCGCCATGTGGCGCAGGTGCCGGTGCACCGCTACCGCCGGGTCGAACCCGGGTTGCGACATCGTCGCCAGCGCGAAGCGCGCGATGCGCTTCGCCTCGTCGCCCACCCGCTCGAGGTCGGTGACCGCATGCGCGATCGCGAGCACGGCCCGCAGGTCGCCGGCCACCGGCGCCTGGCGCGCGAGCAGCTCGAATCCGGCCGCCTCGATCGCGGTGTCGTAGGCATTGACCTGCTGCTCGCGGGCGAGCACGAGCTCGGCGGCATCACGGTCGTACTCGAGCAGCGCGCGCGCGGCGGTGGTCACCTGGTCGACGACCAGCCCGCCCATCGCGAGCACTTCGAGGCGCAGCGACGAGACCGCGGCGTCGACGGCGACCAGCGGCGGCGCCGTGGGCCCGGCGGCGGCCTCAGCCATAGCGCCCGGTGATGTAGTCCTCTGTCGCCTTCTTCGTCGGGTTCGTGAACAGCTTGCTCGTCACGTCGAACTCGACCAGCTCGCCGAGGTACATGAACGCCGTGAAGTCGGACACGCGCGCCGCCTGCTGCATGTTGTGCGTGACGATCAGCACCGTGACGCGCTCGCGCAGCGCCGTGATCAGCTCCTCGATGCGTGCCGTCGCGATCGGATCGAGCGCCGAGGTCGGCTCGTCGAACAGCAGCATCTCGGGATTGGTCGCCAGCGCACGCGCGATGCACAGGCGCTGCTGCTGGCCGCCCGACAGCGACAGGCCCGGGCTCTGCAGCCGGTCCTTGACTTCCTCCCAGAGCGCGGCGTCGCGCAGCGCCTTCTCGACTTCCTCCTCGATCAGTGCCTTCGAGCGCATGCCGCGCACGCGCAGGCCGTAGGCGACGTTCTCGAAGATCGACTTGGGGAACGGGTTCGGCTTCTGGAACACCATGCCGATGCGCATCCGCACCTCGATCGGATCGACGTCCTGCGAGACGAGGTCGACATCGTCCGGGTAGAGGTGGATCGATCCCTCGTAGCGCGTGCCGGGCGTCAGGTCGTGCATGCGGTTGAAGCAGCGCAGGAAGGTGCTCTTGCCGCAGCCGGATGGCCCGATCAGCGCGGTCACCTGCCGGTCGCGGATCTCCATGTCGAGGCCCTTCAGCGCGTGCATCCTGCCGTACCAGAACCCGAGCCCGCTGGCGCGCGCCTTCGCGGGCGCCAGCGTCGCCACCCGGGCCCCGCCCTCGACCGCCAGCTTCAACGGCAGCTCGCCGCCGTCGCTGCGCATGGCGGGCTTCACGCTGCCCTCATCGATCGATATCTGCATCGTGTCACCAATTGATTCTCTTGCGGAATCGATAACGCAGCCAGATCGCGATGCCGTTCATCAGCAGCGTCGTGCCGAGGAGGATCGCCCCGGCCGCCGCGGCGTTGATGCGAAAGCCCGGGTCCGGCCGCGATACCCAGTTGAACATGTGGATCGGCATGGCGGTGAAGGCGTCCTTCAGCCAGGCGAACGACAGGAAAGGGAATTCGCCCACCAGCGGCGGCGGCGGCAGGAAGGCGATGAAGGACAGCGCGCCGATCGTGATCAGCGGCGCCGTCTC
>CAZRLI010000101.1:0-7139 GCA_964600535.1 uncultured Steroidobacteraceae bacterium
ACTCGCCGTTCGACGTGGTGGCCTGGCGCGGCAACCTCGCGCCGTACAAGTACGACCTGCGGCGCTTCAACACGATCGGCTCCATCAGCTACGACCATCCCGATCCGTCGATCTTCCTGGTGCTGCAGTCGGCCTCGGATACACCCGGCGTCGATGACATCGATTTCGTCATCTTCCCGCCGCGCTGGCTCGCGATGGAACACACATTCCGGCCGCCCTGGTTCCATCGCAACATCGCGAGCGAGTTCATGGGCCTCATCCACGGGGCCTACGACGCCAAGGCGGGCGGATTCCTGCCGGGCGGCAGCTCGCTGCACAACTGCATGACGGGCCATGGTCCCGATGCGGCGACCTTCGAGCGGGCTGCGCGGGCCGATACCACCCAGCCCGAGCACATCGTCGACACGATGGCCTTCATGTTCGAGACCCGCTGCGTCATTCGCCCGACGCGCCTCGCACTCGAGTCACCGCAGTTGCAGCGCGACTATCACGAGTGCTGGCTCGGGGTCGGGAAACACTTCGATCCGGCGCGCGCCTAGCCAGGTGCGCGGCCACCGCCGGGCCTGTGGCCCGACAGCCGGAACATGGCGGGCAGGCCTTCGCGCTGCAGGATGATCCGTCCCAGCTTCCACGACATCGGAATCGTCAGGTGGTTGGCGTCGTAATACTCGGGAAGGCCGTGCGCATCCATCGCCGAGCAGACACCCCGGGGGCACAGGAAGCGCGTCGGATCGAAATAGGCGACGTCGGCGGTCTGGTCGGCGAATTCCTTCAGGCGGGCGTTCACCGACGCCACCGCGCCGCCGGGGGCAGCCGTGACGGGCGGACACGCGAGCCCCGGGTAGCTCAGCGCCTTTTCCCGGCAGCGCCGGTCATACCCCGCCAGGATCGGGACCTTGCCGATCAGTATGACGTGCTTGCCCTGCCTGACGAGTGAGCGGACCGATTCGAAGAACTCGGCGAGGAATCGATCGGAGCGCTCCTGGTAGCTGGGCCAGTCGGCCGAGATGATCAGCGTGTGGAAGGGCGCGACGATCGCGGGCGCGGACATGCTTGCCCTGCGGCAATCTGCCAGTCGACCGGGGAGGACATAGGGTGCCGGATCCCGATCGATCGGCGGGCAGGCACCGATCTCGAGGTTGCGGAACCGGAACCCGCCCGCTTGCGCAAACACGCCCACCATGCCCACGAAATGGGCCGCATTCGAGTCCCCCCAGAGCAGCGTGTCGCTCACCTGGCTGGCATCGCCGATTTCGCACAGCGTCCTGCGCGTGTCGTCCGCGGCCAGCGACTGGACCTGGCAGACGTAGGCGAAGGCATTGGCGGGACGGGACTGTTCCCTCATGGCCGTCATCTGCGCGCGGTAGCCCGTGAGCCCGCGCAGGCCATATCCGTCGAGGTACATCGCCGACAGCGCAAGAAAGGACAGTACGCCCGCCGGCAGGACGTACTGGTGCCAGATGACGCGTGGCGCCGCGGCAGTCGAGCGGCGGGCGGGCGTTTCCACGAAGCGATAGCTGAGATAAGCGCATGCAAAGGTCAGCACGACGAGACCGAAGGCAGCCGGCAGGCCGGGCTGCGCGTGGCCGTAGCGATAGAACGCCAGCAACGGCCAGTGCCAGAGATAGGCGGAATAGGAAATGCGCCCGACCCAGACCAGCGGTCCGCTGGCAAGACCGCGGGAGACCGGGTTGTCGCCGAGCTGACCGGCCAGGAGCAGCAGCGCAGCACCCAGCGTGGGTGGCAGGGCCAGCCAGCCGGGAAAGACGTGGTCCTCGGTCACGAAGACCAGTGAACCGGCGACCAGCGCCAGGCCGGTGGCGGCGAGCGGCCCTGCCCAGGCGCGCGGCACGCGCGACTGCATCCGGCCGAGGACGACGAACGCCAGCAGCGCGCCCACCAGCAGCTCTCCGGCGCGGGTGGGCAGCATGTAGTAGGAGAACAGCGGCGCGGCTCCATGGACGGCCTGCGCGAGCCAGAACGAGGACAGGGCAGCCAGGCCCATCGCCACGGCCAGCAGCCCGCTGTGGCTGAATCGGCGCGCGGCCAGCAGCAGCAGCGGCCAGAGCAGGTAGAACTGCTCCTCGACACCGAGCGACCACAGATGCAGCAGCGGCAACTCGTTGCTCGCCGCGGCAAAGTAGCTGGTGTCCTGGTGGGTCCAGAAATAGACGTTGGCGAGCGAAAATACCGACCACAAGCCGGACTCCGCCGCCCGCTCGGTATCCTCGGGCAGCAGCAGCAGGTGGGCCGCGATGAGCGTCGCGAAGACGACCACCAGCATCGCGGGTGCGATGCGCTTGACCCTGCGTCGATAGAACTCGAGCAGGGAGAATCGACCGGAGCGCACCTCGCCGAGGATGTTCAGCGTGATGAGGTAGCCGGAGATCACGAAGAAGACGTCCACGCCGATGAAGCCGCCCGCAAGCCAGGACCTCTCGATGTGGAAGACGATGACGGACAGCACCGCGAGCGCACGCAGTCCGTCGATATCGGGCCGATAGCCGCCCACCGGCGGGGCGGGCGCCGTCCTGTCTGTTTCCGGGGCCAAGGGAGCAGGCTAGCGGGCCGGGCAGCGCAGTTCGGTGCTTTCCGTCACGTTTGGCAGGCACCCCCGGGCGGGCGGACGGTGCCGGCTGCAGGGATCGAACCCGCGACCCCCTGATTACAAATCAGGTGCTCTACCAACTGAGCTAAGCCGGCGTCGTCCGGAAGATTCTACCCCGGGCCGGCCGCAGGCGCCCCGGGACAGGGCTTCATCTCCAGCTGGCTCGAGCCTTCGCGGTTGAAGGCTTCGGCCTCGGCCAGTTCCTGCGGCGTACGCAGCTGCAGGTCGACCCACCAGCTCGTGCCGATGCGCAGGCGCTCCGTGACGTCTGGGGTGTAGCCGAGTCGGCGCAGGTCCGCCGCGCGGCGGTCCGCCCGCTCCCGCTCGGAGAACAGGCCGACCGAGATCCGGCGCGCGTCGGTTTCGGTCATGACACTCGCGTCGGTGATGCCGGCGCGTGACAGGCGCGCCAGCACGCGCGTCTCGGCCGCGGCATTGCGCTGCGCCGGCAGGGACACCCAGAAGCCTTCGGCCACGCGGGACTCCTCGGTGCGCAAGCCGGCGTCGTAACCGCCTTCCTTGAACGCCGCTGCCGCCCGCGTCGCTTCCGCCTCGCTGGCAAACGGGCCGATCGAGCGGCAGGCGCTCGCCGCGGCGCTCGATGCGCCGGCCGCCGTGGCCGCCGAGGTGCCGGTCGACGCCTGCGCGGCGTGCGGGTCGGCCAGCGCTTCGCTCGCGAGCCTGAGCCGGGGCACGGCCGGGGGCGGCGAACTCGCCATCGGCGGCGGCGCCGGGGTCAGCATCGCCCACGCGAGGAAACCGAGGTTGGCGGCAAGCAGGGCGAAAAACAGGGTGCGCACGGCGCCGAGTCTAATCGAGCGCGGCGAGGCCGCGCAGCACGAGATCCGGTACATGCTCGTGCGGCACGGTGAGCAGCGGCAGGATGGGCGCCGCGCCGCCGCCGGTGACGAGCAAGGCCAGGCGCGCACCGAAGCGGGCCCGCGCCATGCGATGCGCCCGTTCGGCCAGCGCTGCCGTGGCATGGCGCGACCCCTGCACCAGCGCCGCGTGCGTGCTGCGCGCGAACAGCGTGCCTCGACCCTTGTCGACCTGCGCCGCGCGACGCCGGATGCCCTGCGTGTCGCGCAGCAGCACCTCCACCATCAGCGAGGGCCCGGGAACGATGACTCCTCCGCCATGGCGCCCGTCGCGCGACACGAAATCGATCGTCACCGCGGTGCCGATATCGACGACGCAGGCCGCGCGCGCGGGCACGTGCAGGTGGTGTGCGCCGATGACCGCGGCCCAGCGGTCGGCCCCGAGCCGCCAGGGCTCGCGATAGCCGCAGTGCACGCCCGCGGCGCTCGCCGTCGTCCTGAGCAGCCTGACTTCGACGCCCGTCGCGCGCCGCAATGCGCCCGCGAGCGCCCGTGTACGCGCCGGCCGCGCCACCGACACCATGCGGACGGCATCGATGCCCCGGGGCAGCGCACCCAGCAGCGTCCCCATGGGCAGCGCCCCGGTGCGCCCGAGGGGCAGCGAGTACTGGCGCCCGATGCGCTGCGACGTCGCCAGCGCCCACTTGATGCGGCTGTTGCCCAGGTCGAGTAACAGGGTGCGCCGCGCACGGCCGGCCTTCCCCGGCGATGCCCTCATGCCCGCGCCCGCACGCTGACTTCGCCGGCAACGAAGCGCTGCAGCCCGGACGTCGTTTCGACGAGCAGCGCGCCTGCCGCATCGATGCCGCGCGCGATGCCCACCAGCGGCTCACCGCCCGTGGTGATGGACACGGGGCGGCCGCGCAATGCATCCGCCTGGCGCCACTCGGCGGCGAACGGCGCAAAGCCATCGGCGGCGAACTTCGGCAGCGCGGTGACGATCTCCCCGACGATGCACGCGACCAGCGCGTTGCGATCCGCGCTGCCACCGAGCTCGGCGAGATCGACCGCCTCGTTGCCGGCCGCGGCGACCTGCGCCCTGGCCGCCGCGCCGAGTGCCACGTTCACGCCGAGGCCGATCACGACCACGGCCGGGCCTGCGGATTCAGCGCGCATCTCGATCAGGATGCCGCCGAGCTTGCGGCCACCGGCCTGCAGGTCGTTCGGCCACTTCAGTGCGAGCCCGTTGAGCCCCTGCACCGCAAGCGCGCGCAGCGCGCACACGCCGGCCACCAGCGACAGCGCCGCCAGGTCCCGCGGCAGCTCGGCGAATGTCCAGCCGATCGACAGGCACACGGCGCCGCCCAGCGGCGCGACCCATGGCCGGCCGCGGCGCCCGCGACCGGCGGTCTGGTGCTCGGCGAGCAGCACCACCGCGCGGCCGGGGCGCGGCTCCGGCGCGGCGAGCAAGGCGGCATTGGTCGAGGGCAGGGCCCAGGCCACCTCGCAGCGCGCGACCCGCGGCTGCGCGTCCCCGGGCAGCTGCGCGAGGATGCGCGCCGCGTCGAGCGCGGCAGTCCCGTCGCAGAGCCGGTAGCCGCGATTCGACACCGCCTCGATGCGCGCGCCCGCATCCCCGAGCGCATGCACGGCTTTCCAGACCGCACTGCGCGTCACGCCGAACTCCGCGGCGAGCGCCTGCCCCGAGGCGAAGCGTCCATCGCTCAGGCGGCGAAAGATCCGCTCCCCGAGCGTCATCCGAACAACCAGAGCCGTCGCGCGCGCGGCTCGGTCCCGGCGCGCATGCGGGCGATATTGCCCCGGTGCGTGTAGATCACGAGGGCGGCCGCGGCCACGCCGAACAGGCACATCGGCCGGAAGGGTTCGACGCCTGCGATCACGACATAGACCGGCAGCGCCACCGTGGCCGCCATCGACGCGAGCCCGACGAAACCGAATGCCATCACCACCAGCAGCCACACCCCGAGCACGACCGCGAGTGCCACGGGCGCGAGGCCCAGCAAGGCCCCGACGAGCGTGGCAGCGCCCTTGCCGCCGCGAAAACCGAACCACAGCGGCCACACATGCCCCGCCATCGCGGCGAAGGCGCAGGCCGCGGGCAGCCATTGCTGGTGCGCACCGCAACGCACGGCCAGGGCCGGCAGCACCGCGGCGGCGAGCCATCCCTTGCCGAAATCGATCACCACGACGCCGGACGCGAACCACGCGCCCTGCGTACGCAGCGCATTGGTGCCACCGGCATTGCCGCTGCCGAGCGTGCGGATGTCCACGCCGCCGCGCAACCGCCCGACGAGGAGCGCGCCACTCAGCGAGCCGAGGCAGTAGGCCACGATCGGCGCGAGCGTCGCGGCAAGATCGCCGGCACTCAACGGAACACCTCGCCGAGCATGCAACGCACGCTGCCGCCACCTAGGCGCTCGATGGTCGGCACCGGCACCGCGAGCACGCAGTCCGTGGCGGCCGCGAGCCGCGCGTAGCGCTCGGGCGCGAGCCGGGCGCGGGCCGTCGCCGACAACACCAGCACGCCGCTGTCGCCGAGCGCCTCGTCCCAGGTGGCGAGCTCGAGCAGGTTGCCGGCAAACGCCTCGATCTCGGGGCGCGTGAGCTCGATGACCTCGCGCCCGCCCGCGGCGAGGCGCGCCAGCACCCGGCCGCGATCGGCCGCCGCGATGCACTCGGCGCCGATCGCGGCGAAGCGACGCCCGATGCCCATCACGACATTCGTATGGTAGTACGGCACGCCGTCACGATCGCAGGCTTCGAAGACTTCCGCCGCGTAACCCATCGCCTCGCACCACTGCGCGAGCACCCGTGCGTCGGTACGCGGCGATCGGCAGGCATAGGCAACGCGCGCGACGTGGTCGAGCACCAGGCTGCCCGTTCCCTCGAGGAAGCGCCCCTCGTTCTCATGCGCCGTGAGATCGAGCGTGCGACGGACATCGAAGCCCGCGGCGGCGGCGACCTCGTCGAGGATTGCACGGCGCCGTTCGATGCGCCGGTTCCGGGCTTGCATCGGATAAAGTACAACAGTGCCGTCCGCATGCCAGCTGACCCAGTTGTTCGGGAACAGCGCATCGGGCTTCACCGGCTCGGGCGTATCCGCGACCACGCAGGCCGTCACGCCTTCGCTGCGCAGTGCCGCCACCAGGGCATCGAACTCCCGGGTCGCGCGCGCCGCGGCTTCGGCGGGCGAGAGCGCGTCGGTGCGCTGCAGGCGATTGGTCGCGGCGGTCTCGGCGTTGAAGCCGAACGCGGCCGGACGCACGAGGAAAACCGTATCGGCGCACTGCTGGGTCATCGTGACTGTCGGCGGGATTTACAGTTTACGGCTGCGGCACAGGCGATGGCCACGGAAGATATAGCATTTTCAGTGACTTATCACGAGTGGCACAGGCATTGCTGCATCCGGCCCAGGAGGCTCTGCAGCGAGAGCGTCCGTACGGGGGGTCGAGCGCACCGCAAGGTCGCGCCGGGAGAAAGCCCGCGACAACTGTCGCGGGCTTTTTTCTCGGCTACGGCTTCCCCAGCCAGCGGTACACGCTCCCGCCCAGCATGCCGCCGGCGATCGGCGCCACCCAGAACATCCACAGCTGCTGGATCGCCCAGCCACCGACCATCAGTGCAGGGCCGGTGCTGCGGGCCGGGTTGACCGAGGTGTTGGTCACCGGAATGCTGATCAGGTGGATCAGCGT
>CAZRLI010000102.1:0-7124 GCA_964600535.1 uncultured Steroidobacteraceae bacterium
TCCGCCGCCAACCGCTACCAGCTGATGCCGACCATCGATCGCTGGGTGATCGACCATGCGCTCGCGCAGCTGCGCCCGCATGCGGCGGTGATCGCCGCCACGCGCGCGGTCTTCGCGATCAACTTCTCCGGGCAGTCGCTCAACGATGCGGCGTTCGCCGACGAGCTGCTGTCGCGCATCGAGGCGAGCGGACTGCCGCCGCAGTCGCTGTGCTTCGAGCTGACGGAAAGCGCGACCATCGCCAACCTCGCGCGCGCCGAGGTGCTGATGCGGCGGCTGCGCAAGCTCGGCTGCGGCATCGCGCTCGATGATTTCGGCACCGGGCTGTCCTCGCTCGCCTACCTGCGCCAGCTGCCGGTGTCGATGCTCAAGATCGACGGCAGCTTCGTGCGGGACATCCTGCTCGATTCGCGTTCCGAGTCGCTGGTGCAGGCGGTGGCGCAGCTGGCGCGCTCCATGCAGATGGTGACCGTCGCGGAGTACGTCGAGACCGACGCGATCCGCGAGCGCGTGGCCGCGCTCGGGGTCGACTACGGGCAGGGTTTCTCGATCGGGCGGCCGGTTCCGCTCGTCGGGGTGCTGGCCGACCTGCCCGCCGCGCTCGGTGCCGTGCCACGACCCAGCCACCCGCCGGCCGTCGAGCCGGCTCCCGGGCTGCACTGAGGGGCAGCCCTTGCCGGGCCCCCGGAAACTTGCCGCCGGCCCCGGCCTGTGTAGTAATCGGCCCATGCAGGTCCGCTCCCGCACCATGCTGGCCCTTGCCACGGGCGCCGTGCTCGGCTTTTCCGCGTCCCTGGCGGGCAGCGTCCTCGCCGGCCTGCAGGACGGGGGCGAGCCGTCGGAAACAGTGCTGCCCTGGGAAGACGCGCGCCTGCTCGCCGAAGTGCTCGAGCGGGTCAAGCGGGATTATGTCGACGGAGTCGACGACCACGCGCTGATGGACAACGCCATCCGCGGCATGGTGAGCGCGCTCGACCCGCATTCGGCGTTCCTCGACGCCGAGGAGTACGACGAGATCCGCGCGAGCACCACCGGCTCCTACCCGGGGGTCGGCATCGAGATCGCCGCCGAGGCCGATGGCATCAAGGTGCTGCGGCCGATCGACGGCTCGCCGGCGTTCCGTGCGGGCATCCGCTCGGGCGACCTGATCGTCGCGATCGATGGCGAGAAAGTCGGGCCCGACGTCGACCACGCGATCCAGCGCATGCGCGGCCCGGCCGGCAGTCGCGTCACGCTGACCCTCGCGCGGGCGGGAACACCCGCGCCGATCGACGTACCGCTGCAGCGCGCGCAGGTGGCCGTGCACAGCGTCGAGCACAGCTTGCTCGAGCCCGGCTTCGGCTACCTGCGCATCACCAGTTTCAGCGAAACGACGGCGGGCGACGTCGATCGCGCGATTGCCAGCCTCGAACGCGAGTGCAAGGGCCGCCTGGCGGGCCTCGTCCTCGACCTGCGCGACAATCCGGGCGGCGTGCTCGAAGCCGCCGTCGAGGTATCGGATGCCTTCCTCGACTCCGGGGTCATCGTGACCGCCGAGGGGCGCACGCCCGATTCACGCTTCCGCATGGAGGCATCGCCGGGCGACGAGATCGGCGGTGCGAATCTCGTCGTGCTCGTCAACGGCGCCTCCGCCTCCGCCGCCGAGATCCTCGCGGGCGCGCTCAAGGACCATCACCGTGCGCTGCTGGTCGGCCGCACCACCTACGGCAAGGGATCGGTGCAGACCGTGATGCCGCTGTCGGGCGGCCGCGCGGTGAAGCTCACGACCTCGCGCTACTTCACGCCTTCGGGCGCCTCGATCCAGGACAAGGGCATCACGCCCGACGTGGTGATCGACGGCAAGGCAACCGTGCCCGACACGGCGACCGCGGCGAGCGACCGCGAGGTGCGGATCGCGCTCGATACGCTGAAGGCGCGCGGCCGCCTGGCGCGCGCCGACCACTGACGCTTGGAATTCCTGCAGGCGCTCGTCGAACTCGTGCTGCACCTCGACCGCCACCTGGTCGAGCTGCTGGTGCGCTTCGACGTCTGGATCTACGCAATCCTCTTCCTGATCATATTCGCCGAGACGGGCTTCGTCGTCACGCCGTTCCTGCCGGGCGATTCGCTGCTGTTCGCGGTCGGTGCGCTCGCCGCGGTCGACACGAGCGGCACGCTGACGCCGCTCTCGGTGATCGTCGCGCTCTCCGCCGCCGCCATCCTCGGCAACACCGCGAACTACGCGATCGGCGCGCGCATCGGTCCGCCCGCCTTCAGCGGGCGCTACCGCTTCCTGAAGCTCGAGTACCTGCGCGAGACGGAGGACTACTTCCGCCGCTATGGGCCGATGACCATCGTGCTGTCGCGCTTCGTGCCGATCATCCGCACTTTCGCGCCCTTCGTGGCGGGCGTGGGGCACATGCCGTACGCGCGCTTCCAGGCCTATAACATCGCGGGTGGTGCCGGCTGGGTGCTGGCCTTCGTCGCGGCGGGTTACCTGTTCGGCAACCTGCCGTGGATCAAGCGGAACTTCGGCCTCGTCACGGTGCTGATCATCGTCGTGTCCGTGATCCCGATGGGCCTGATGCTGCTGCGGGTCAGGCGAGAGCGCGCAGCGCGCCGATGAGCGCGCCGGCCAGCAGCGCCATCGTCGGCAGCATCGACAGCGCGAAGCCGACGTGGCGGCGCTCCGCCGCGCGCGTGTAGCCGACGAAATAGACGGTGCGGCCGATCACGAAGACGAAGCCGAGGGCCGCCGACCACAGCGGGTCGACGTAGAGCGCAAAGAGCAGCATCGCGGGCACCAGTACCACGAGCAGCTCGAGCGTATTCACCTGCACGCGGTAGTAGCGCTCGAAATCGGCGTTGCCGGTGATGGCCGGCGCGCGCACGCCGTAGCGCCCCCGGGCGCGCGCGACCGCCATGCCGAAGGCCAGGTACTGCGCGAGCGCGAGCCCAATCACCATGTGGACCCAGGCCATGCGGCGATTCTGCTCGATCCGCGCGCCGCGCCGCAACGCCTGATGGCAGAATAGCGGCCATGGCAGGCAAGCTCCGTGGCTACGCGCACCGCATCGACATCGAGGCCGACACGGCCAGGGTGTGGTGGGCGCTCACCGAGCCGAAGGCCCTCGCGCGCTGGTGCGCGCCCGGGTCGGCGATCCGCCCGCGGCAGGGCGGGAGTTTTCGCGCGAGCGTCGATCGCGTCAGCACGATCGATGCGCACATCGATGTGTTCGACGCGAAGCGCCGCCTGCGCCTCATCCACATGGAGCAGGCCGGCCTGCCATCGCCGGGCGCGACGCTGGTCGACGACTTCCTGATCGAGGCCGACGGCCCGGCGACGATCGTGCGCCTGCTCGGCTCGGGCTTTCCCGACGATTCGGCCTGGGATCCCTATTTCCTGCGCCTGCGCGCGAGCTGGGAGCGCGCGCTCGCGCGGCTCAAGGTCTACCTCGAGAAGAACATGGACAAGGAGGCCAAATGACGGGATTCATCCTGCGCGCAGTGATCGCGGCCGGTGGCTTGTGGCTCGCCTCGCAGTGGGTCGACGGCTTCTCCATCACCAGTACCGGGACCCTGCTGATCGCCGCCGCGCTGCTCGGTGTCGTCAACGCCATCGTGCGCCCGGTCGCGGTGGTGCTCACCTTTCCGATCACGATCGTCACCCTCGGCCTCTTCCTGCTCGTCATCAATGCCGGGATGGTGAGCCTCGTCGCCTGGGTGCTGCCGAATTTCACCATCGCGGGTTTCTGGCCCGCCGTGCTCGGTGCGTTGCTCGTCAGCGTCGTATCGTGGTTCGGCTCGTGGTTCATCGGCTCGAGCCTCAGGGTCGACGCATTGAAGCGCTAGCTGGCCCGGCGGTGCGCGCGCGGCATCAGCCGGGCGACTCGGGCGCCGAGACTTCCTCCGGCCAGTTGACCAGCACGACGCCCGCGATGATCACGGCCATGCCCGCGAGCACGGTGCCGGTGAGCTCCTCGTCCAGCACCCACCAGCCAAGCAGGGCCGCGAGCGCGGGGTTCACGTAGCCGTAGGTCGCGACGCGCGCCGGCGTGGTGTGCTGCGTGAGCCAGGCGTAGGCCGTGTAGGCGAGGCAGGAGCTGAACACGGTGAGATACCCCATCGACAGCACGCCGGGCGCGCTCCAGGTCCACTGCCGGTGCTCGCCGAGGCCGAAACCGATCGCCGCGAGCAGCACGCCCCCCGCGAACATCTGCAGTCCGGTGAAGGCGAGGATGTCGAGCGACTTCTCGGCGTTGCGGAAATAGATCGTGCCCGCCGCCCAGCCGATGCAGCCCGCGAGGATGCCGAGCTGCGGCAGGAAGTGCGTCGCCGAATAGCCTTCCTGTGGCCAGACGATGGCGACCGTGCCGAGGAATCCGAGCGCGAGCCCGAGGCCGGTGCGCCCGTCGATCGGATGGCCGCGCGCGCCGAAGAGGCCGAAGATCGCGATCCAGAACGATGACGTCACGTTCAGCAGCGCGGCCTGGCTCGACGGCACCCACTGCAAGGCCCAGACGTTGAAGCCGTTGGATGCCACGACCGACAGCAGGGCCATCACGAGGAGCTGCTTCAGGTCGGTCGCATCGATCGCCAGGCGCCCGCCACGCGCGCGCGCGATGGAGGCGAGCGCGAGGCCGGCGACGATGAAGCGGATGCCCGCGAAGAGGAACGGCGGCAGGTGGTGCACGCCGACCGATGTCGCAAGATAGCTCGAGCCCCAGACGATGTAGATGATCGCAAAGCACACGATCATGCGCGTGCGGAAGGCGGCGGAAGCGGTCATGGGGACCGCCATGCTGCCACAGTCAGCCGGCGGGGCGTGATCGCGCCGCCTTGAAGCGCTCGAGGCTGGCGGCAGGCCAGGCGGTTTTCGGGTCGTAGAATTGCGCCTCGACGCGCACGCCCTGCGGCAGCACGACCCAGGGCAGCTTCGTCGACGTGTAGATGTGGGCGTCGGGAGGAAACTGCCCCGGCGCATCGAGCGTGCCGACCCGCAGGAAGGCGATGCCCGGCCCCGCACCCGCATAGTGGCTCCACAACGCCACCTGGCACCGTGGACAACGGACGATCTTCTGGCCGCGGCCGCTCGCCGAGGGCGTGTCGATCGTGGCCGGCGCGCCCGCGAGCAGCACGACACGATCGGTTTCGACCATGGCGTTCACCACGAAGGCGGAACCGGTTTCGCGCTGGCACCAGCTGCAGTGGCAGCAGTTCACGAACAGCGGCACTGCGGTCAGCCGGTAGCGCAGGCCTCGGCAGCTGCAGCCGCCCGCCACCGAAATCTCATCCGGCATGACCCACCTCGCTGAACAAGGGCAGTTTCCCCGGCGCGAGCGCGCCTTCGATCTCGAGCAGGCGGCGCTTGGTGGCGACCTGGCCGTGGGCGGAGAAACCGCCCGGCCGATGGCCCGCCGCGAGCACCCGATGGCAGGGAATGATGATCGGGACGGGATTGCGTCCCAGCGCCCGGCCGACGGCGCGGGCGGCGCCGGGCTCGCCGAGGCGCGCGGCAACCTCGCCATAGCTGAGCGTCTCGCCGGCCGGGATGCCGCGCGCGATGGCGTACACCCGCCGGTCGAAGTCCGGCACATGGAGCCAGTCGAGCGGCGTGTCGTCGAACCGGGCCGGGCGTCCGCTGAGCAGCGCGATGATGGCGTCGATCGCGCGCCGGGCGGCAGGCGCCGGTTCGCCCTCCGGGGCACCGGGATGGCGACGTGACAGGCGGGCGCGGGTCGCGGCCGCGTCGGCCTCCGGCAGCTGCACGCCGCAGATGCCTCGCGCGGACCAGGCGATGCCGCAGGTCCCGAGCGCAGTGTCGAAGAGGGCGATGCCGGTCATGCGTGCGTCAGCTGCCGGCGAGGGCGACGAAGTCGCCCGCGAAGCGCGCGGCAATGCGCCCCTCATACCCCAGCGTCGCCAGCACCGCAATCCGCGCCTTGCCCCGGCGCTGCAGCAGCCTCGTGAAGGGTTCCCAGCTGCCCCGATCGGCCAGCGTTGCGCGCGCCGAGAACGCACCCGCGATCGGCAGGTCGTAGTCGACGGCGCTGCGCTGGATGACGAGCCGGTTCGTGATGCCTGCGGCCCGCAGTCGCAGGTGCAGCAGCGACCAGGCGGCGAGGATCGCGAGCGCCGCCACGCTGCCGCCGAACGCCGTGTCGCGGTGGTTGATGTTCGGCGCGAGCGGAGCGCCGAGAATCACCGCGTCCTCGTGCGCTGCCTGCACCTCGATGGCCATGGCCGCCGCGAGCGGGATGTGCTCATGCAGGTAGCGGCGCAGCGCGTGCGCATCGTATGCCGCGACCTGCTGGCTCATGCGGGAACCGCTGGGCTACCTGGGCGCCGCGTCAGCTGCAGGTGCCGTCGCAGGCTGGGTGGCGTCGGCCGGCGCGTTCGCCGGGGCTTCGTCCGCCGCGGCCCTGAACTTCGCTGGGGTTCGAGAACAGCTCCTGGCCTGCCACCTGCCCGAGCACCCGGAAGCCGGCTCCCAGCGCCGCGGTACCCTCGTAGCGGATCGCCTGCCGCGCCTGCACGCGGCAGGACTCCGTGAGGAGGCGCGTGAAGAGCGCCGCGGTGGTCCTGTTCTCGGCCTCGAGCCGCTCGACGGGGACGCTGGCGAGGCTCCCGACGGCCGGGTGCAGGGTCGCTGCCGCGAACATCCAGCGCACCAGGTCCGCGCGATCGTCGGCGGTCGTCGATTCGACGAGGCATTTGCCGAGATCATCGATGTACGGGCCCGCCCGGGCAGGCAGGCCACCTGCACCGGGAACAAGGCAGGCAGCGAGCGCCAGCCAGGCCTTCCCCATGGACTTCACTTGCCTTCGCTGCGCACCGCGACGCGATACAGCCACCAGCCGAGTGCTGCGACGAGCACGAGGCCGAGCCAGGCGCCGAAATGCAGCGCATCCGGCAGGGCGAGCACGTCGCGATTGGCGGTCGCGACGATCGGGATCGCGATCACGATGCCCATCAGGGCCTCACCCGTGATCATGCCCGCGCCGAACAGCACGCCCTTGTCGCTCGCGCGCTCGGCCTCGCTCGCACCGGGCTTGATGCCGCGCGCACGATCGGCGAAATGAGCGAGCAGTCCGCCGAGGAAGATCGGAGTCGTGTATTCGAGCGGCAGGTAGATGCCGACGGCG
>CAZRLI010000103.1:0-7025 GCA_964600535.1 uncultured Steroidobacteraceae bacterium
GCTCACGGCGCTGCAGGCGAAGCGCGCCGACCAGACGGGCCTGATCATGACACCCGAACAGGAGCAGGAAATCGAGCGCTTCGAGGCGGAGAAGCTCCGCATCCGCAAGGACCTGCGCGGCGTGCGCCTCGGTCTCGACCAGGACATCCGCCGCCTCGGCAACGAACTCAAGATCCTGAATATCGTGGTGGTGCCGGCGATCTTCGCGCTGATCGCGCTGGCGGTGGCGATGTGGCGACGCAAGCGACAGGCCGCCATCCTCCTCGTGCAGCGGACCCAGCGGCCATGATCACGCCGCGCCGCCTCACCGTCCTCGCCGTGGTCGCAGTGCTGGCGATCGCGGCCGCCGCATGGATCGCCACGCGCCGCACCGCGCCCGTGGACGCCCGGATCGGCAGCCTCGTGCTGCCGCAGCTCAAGGCGAAGCTCAACGACGTCACGAGCCTGCGACTGGCCTCGAAAGGCGCGACCGTCACGCTCGAACGCAGCGCCGACCACTGGATCGTCCGGGAGCGCAGCTACCCGGCGGACAACGCGAAGCTGCGCAAGCTGCTGCTCGGCCTCGCCGACCTCGCCATCGTCGAGGAAAAGACCCGCGATCGCGCGAACTACCCCCAGCTCGGCGTCGAGGACGCGGGGCCCACGGCGGCGAGCGTCGTCGTCGAGGCGGTGACGCCCACGCAGCAGTTCGCGTTGCTGGTCGGCAAGGCGGTCGACGGCAACGGCAACTATGTGCGCGTCCCCGGTAATGCGCAGTCGCTGCTCGCCGCGCCCCAGCTCGCGACCGACACCGACCCCGGGCACTGGATCGACACGGCCCTCACGGACATCCCGGCCGATCGCGTGCAGGCGCTCGAGGTGACCCCGGCGGCGGGCCCGGCGTGGCACGCGGCGCGCGACGCGGCCAAGGACCCGCTGGTGTTGCGCGACCTGCCGCGCGGCAAGAAGCAGCGCGGCCCCGACGTGGTGACGCCGGTCGCGGCGCTGCTCGTCGGCCTGCACGCCGAGGACGTGCGCACCCTGCCCGCCGCGCCGCCCGCGGCGCAGGCACGCGTGACGATCCGCAGCTTCGACAAGCTCGAGATCAGCCTCGCAGGCCGTGAAGACGGTGACCGCCGCTACATCCGCGGCGGCGCCCGCAGCGCCGGCGAAGCCGCGGCGAAGGAAGCCGCCGCGCTCGATGCGAAACTGCGCGGCCGCGAGTTCGAGATCCCGCGCTACAAGTACGACGCACTGTTCCGGCCGCTGGCGGATTTCACCTGAGGTTGCGGGCCACGGCGCCAAAGCCGCGGCCGGGCGCGCCGCTCAGCGCGTGCGCACCACCAGCGTCACGGTGACCAGTGCCAGGCACAGCGTCGGCAGCCACGCGAGCAGCATCGGCGGCGCATCGAAGACGATCGCGCCGCTCTCGAGCATGCGCTGCGCGAGGAAGAACGCGATCCCGATCAGCAGCCCGATCATCGTGCGCGCCCCCGTGCCCGATGAGCGCAGCGGCCCGAATACGAAGGGCACGGCCAGCAACACCGCGAACACGGTCGCGACCGTGCGCGCGATCCGCGACCAGAAAGCGAACTCGAATGGCCGCGCGTCGAGGCCGTTGCCGGCGAGCCCCTGCATCACGCGCCACAGCGACCGCAGGCCGATGTCCTTCGGGTCGCTGGTCGTGAGCCCGAGGAAGCTGCCGCCGATGCCGGAGGGCAGCACGCGCGTCGAGGCACGGCGCCCGCTGACATAGTCGCCGGCGAAACGCGACTCGGCGTAGTCCTCGAGCCGCCACTCGCCCTCGTTCAGGGCGCTGGCGCGCATCGCGCGCCCCATGGCCGCGAGTTCGTGGTCGCGGGTCAGCTCGAAGACCAGCACGCCGCCGAATTCCGCGGCCCCCGATTGCTGGTCGACATTCAGCAGCAGGTCGCCGTCGCGCACCCACGCGCCGCCACGGCCCGCGAAGCTCACGTTCCTGAACTTGCTGAACGCCTTCGCCTGGCGGGCGAACTGCTGCAGCGGCGGCGCCAGGTACTCGCCGACGACGACCGCGACCAGCATCAGCGCAAGCCCGGCGAGCGTCGCCGACAGCGCGACCCGCGAGGTCGAGATTCCCGAGGCGCGCATCACCGTGAGCTCGCTGCCGCGTGCCAGCGAGCCCAGCCCGAGCAGGGCCCCGATGAGTGCGGCGATCGGCAGCAGCTCGAACATCTGCTGGGGCACGCCGAGCAGCACGTAGAGCATCGCGTCCGCCGCGCCATAGCTGCCGACGCCGATGTCGTCCTGCTGCTGGATGAAGACGAAGAGCGAACCGAGGGCGAGCAACACGGAAAGCACCAGCCCCACCGCGCCGAAGATGGTCCGCAGGATGTAGCGGTCGATGATCATCCGCCTGCCCTCATCCCCGGTAGCGCAGGCGCGCCGCGACTTGCGGGGCCGCCACCACGAGCGCACCGATCGCGACCAGCGCGACGTGCACCCACCACAGCCCGAGCCATTCCGGCACGACGCCGCGCTCGATCCAGACCCGGCCCGCGGAGGCGAAATTCGAATAGAGGAAATAGATCAGCACCGCGAGCCACACGCGCGAGTAGCGGCTCTGGCGCGGCCGCAGGCGGCTGAGCGGCACCGCGAGCAGCGTGAGCGTGATGGCCATGATGGGCAACGCGATCCGCCAGTGCAGTTCGGCGCGGTCGCGGGGTGCGCGGCTCGCGAGCAGCGTTGCGGTCGGCAGCGCCTCGACCCGCTGGCGGCCGGGGGCGAGCTCGGGCAGGTGCACCGGCACCACCTGCTCGGCAAAGCGCACGATGCGGAATTTCGACGAGCCGGGGATTCCCTCGTAGCGCGCGCCGTCGTAGAGCGTGATCGTGTGCAGCATGCCGTCGGCCGAGATCTCGTGCCGCGCGCGCTGCGCGAGCGCGACTTCCAGCACCTCGCCGCGCGCGCGCTTGATGAAGACGCGCTCCAGCGTGCCGTCGGGCGCCGCGCCCTGTGCATAGATCACCACGCCGCCGCCACCGAAGCTGCGGAACTGCCCGGGCTGCACCGCCGAGAACTGCCCCGAGCGCAGCGCCTCGCTGCGCAGTGCAAAGGCGTGCGCGGAGGCGCGCGGCGCGAGATCGAGCGTCAGCCAGGCGAGCAAGGCCGTGACGACCAGCGCCAGCCCCGTGATCGGCACGTAGATGCGGCCGAGTCCCACGCCGCAGGCCTGCGCGGCCGTCATCTCGCTCTCGTGGTACAGGCGGCCGAATGCGAGCACGACGCCGAGCAACAGGCCCACCGGCATGACGATCGGCAGGTTCTGCAAAGTGGACAGCCCGATGAGCGTGAGCACGGCGGCGCGCGGGTACTGGTTGTCAGCCGCGCGCTCGAGCACCGCCGCCACCTGGTTGGTGAGCAGGATGATCAGCAGCACGCTCGTGACTGCGAGCCACGCCAGCACGACTTCCTGCAGGATGTAGCGATCGAGACGCCGCAAGTCCGCCCCTCGCGAGTTGGGTTACACTAGCGCACCGCTTTCGCACCCATTTGCAAGCCGAGAAACGATGCCAAACAGCATGAAATGGGATGGGACGGCGGACCGGGGGCTAAGGTAAATCAGACCGCTTCACGCCACAACGGCGCGCGCCGTGACGGGAGCCGTTGTCGGGAGACCCAAAGATGCGTTTCGAGGTTTGGACCAAGGACTTGAACCGTCTCGGCGTCGATTGCGTCGTCGTCGGGGTGTTCGAGGGCGGCGAGTTGCCCGATGAGACACGGCTGGTCGACAAGGCGGGCGGTGGCCGGATCGGCTCGCTGGTCAAGCGCGGGGATTTCGCCGGGCGCCTCGGTGACACGCAGCTCATCGGCGAGTTGCCGGGCCTGCGCGCAACCCGCGTGCTGCTGGTCGGGCAGGGCAGCCGCACCGGCCTCAATCGCAAGACCTGGCGCCGTTCGATCCATGCCTCCGTCAGCGCGCTTGCCCGGACCCGCATCGGCAGCGCCGCATTGGCGCTGGCGCGCCCCGCCGCCAGCGAACTCGACGATTACTGGTTCGCGCGGGCCACCGCCGAGGTCACGGCCGCGGCGCTCTACCGCGTCAACGACCTGAAGAGCACCAGGAAGCCCAGGCCTGTTGCGCTCGGTCGACTGCTCGCGGGGCCGGTGGCGGCGAGCGGCGTCGTGGCCGCCCGGCGTGGCTTCGCGCATGGCGCGGCCGTGGGCGTCGGCCTCGGGACGCTGCGCAACCTCGGCAACCTGCCGGCCAATGTCTGCACCCCGACCTATCTCGCGAATTCGGCCCGCGGCCTCGCCAGGCGCCATCCGAAGACCCTGCGCGTGCGCGTGCTCGACGAGCGGGCGATCCGGCGCGAGCGCATGGGCTGCTTCCTCGCCGTGACCCGCGGCAGCGAAGAACCCCCGCGCTTCATCGTGCTCGAGCATCGCGGCGGCAAGCCGGGCAGCGCGCCCGTGGTGCTCGTCGGCAAGGGCATCACCTTCGACACCGGCGGCATTTCGCTGAAAGACCCGCCGGCGATGGACGAAATGAAGTTCGACATGAGTGGCGCGGCCACCGTGATCGCCGCGCTCACCGTCGTGAGCGAGCTGAACCTGCCGCTCAATGTCGTCGGCCTCGTGCCCACCTGCGAAAACATGCCGGGCGGGCGGGCCATCAAGCCGGGCGATATCGTCACGAGCGCCTCGGGCCAGACGGTCGAGATCCTGAACACCGACGCGGAAGGCCGCCTGATCCTGTGCGACGCGCTGCACTACGCGCGCCGCTTCAAGCCCGCCGCGGTGGTCGACATCGCAACCCTCACCGGCGCCTGCGTCGTCGCGCTCGGCGCCCACCACAGCGGTGTCATGGCCAACGACGACGCCCTCGCCCGCGAGCTCGTCGAAAGCGGCCGGCGCGCCGACGACCGTGCCTGGCAGCTGCCGCTCACCGAGGAATATGCCGAACAGCTGAAGAGCAATTTCGCCGACATGGCGAACGTCGCCGGCCGCGAC
This sequence comes from uncultured Steroidobacteraceae bacterium, assembly GCA_964600535.1. Classification (GTDB taxonomy): domain Bacteria; phylum Pseudomonadota; class Gammaproteobacteria; order Steroidobacterales; family Steroidobacteraceae; genus CADEFQ01. The sequence continues at coordinate 4,972 of CAZRLI010000103.1, forward strand.
GGCGGGGCGATCACCGCCGCCGCCTTCCTGGCAAAGTTCACCCGGGGGCTCAAGTGGGCCCACATGGACATCGCCGGCACCGCCTACCTCTCCGGGGCACAGAAGGGCAGCACCGGGCGGCCGATCAGCCTCCTGGCGGAGTTCCTGATCCAGCGCGCCGCGCGCTGAGCCGGCGTTGGCACAGGTCGATTTCTACGTCACCGAGGCCGTCGCGGGCGACTCGCGCCTGCAGCTCGCCTGCCGGGTGACGGAAAAGGCCTTCCATGCCGGGCTGCGCGTGCTGGTCTGGTGCCGCGCCGCGGACGAGCTCGCGCGCTTCGACGAGCTCCTCTGGACCTTCTCCGACCGCAGCTTCGTGCCGCACGAAGCACTCACGGCGGCCGATGTCGCCGTGCAGGCGCCGGTGGTCCTGTCCGCGGGCATCGAACCCGCGGTGCTGCCGGACATGGTGGTGAACCTCGACCCGGACGTCCCGCCGATCGCGCTGCGCGCACCGCGCGTCGCCGAGTTCATTGACGGCGCGGAGACGCGACGCGCCGAGGGCCGCGCCCGCTTCCGCCGGTACCGTGAACAGGGCCTCGAACCGAACACCCATAAGATCGGCCCCGGCTCGCTATAATTTGCCGGATGGACAAGGTCTTCTCGCCGCGTGACATCGAGCGGCGCCTCTATGCCCACTGGGAATCGCATGGCTGGTTCGCGCCACGGGGCCGCGGCGATCCGTATTGCATCGTCATCCCGCCGCCGAATGTCACCGGCACGCTGCACATGGGGCATGCGTTCCAGCACACGCTGATGGATGCCCTCACCCGCTACCATCGCATGCGGGGCGAGGACACCTTGTGGCAGCCCGGCACCGACCACGCGGGCATCGCGACCCAGATGGTGGTCGAGCGACAGCTCGCCGCGCAGGGCACGCGCCGCACCGACATGACGCGCGAGGCCTTCGTCGAACGCGTCTGGCAGTGGAAGGAACAGTCCGGCGGCACGATCGCCAACCAGATGCGCCGGCTCGGCGCCTCGGTCGACTGGTCGCGCGACCGGTTCACGATGGACCCGGGGCTGTCGGCCGCGGTCACCGAAGTGTTCGTGCGGCTGCATGACGACGGCCTGATCTACCGCGGCAAGCGGCTGGTGAACTGGGACCCGGTGCTGTTGACGGCCGTGTCGGACCTCGAGGTGCTGGCGGAAGAGGAAGACGGACAGCTGTGGCACCTGCGCTACCCGCTCGCGGACGGTACCGGCCACGTGGTCGTCGCCACGACTCGCCCGGAGACCATGCTCGGCGACAGCGCCGTCGCGGTCCATCCGGATGACGCGCGCTACGCGCATCTCGTCGGCCGCGAACTCGACCTGCCGCTTGCCGGGCGGCGCATCCCGATCATTGCCGACAGCTACGTCGACCCGGCCTTCGGTTCGGGTTGCGTGAAGATCACGCCGGCGCACGACTTCAACGACTACGAGGTCGGCGAGCGCCACGGGCTGCCGAAGATCAACATCTTCACGCCACAGGCCGCGCTCAACGAGAATGCGCCCGAGCGCTTCCGTGGCCTCGACCGCTTCGAGGCGAGGCATCGCGTGGTCGCCGAACTCGAGGCCGCAGGCCTCGTCGAGCGCATCGAGAAGCACAGGCTCAGGGTGCCGCGTGGCGATCGCACGCAGGCCGTGATCGAGCCCTATCTCACCGACCAGTGGTTCGTGCGTGTCGAGCCGCTCGCGCAGCCGGCGATCGCGGCGGTGGAGCGCGGCGACATCCGCTTCGTGCCGGGGAACTGGTCGAAGACCTATTTCGAGTGGATGCGCAACATCAAGGACTGGTGCGTCAGCCGCCAGCTGTGGTGGGGGCATCGCATCCCCGCGTGGTTCGACGCGGCGGGCCGCTGCTACGTGGGCCGCGACGAAGCGGATGCGCGGGCGCGGCACGGCCTCGCGCCCGACCTGCCGCTGGCCCAGGACCCCGACGTCCTCGACACCTGGTTTTCCTCCGCGTTGTGGCCCTTCTCGACCCTCGGCTGGCCCGCCCGCACCCCGGAACTCGCGAAGTTCTATCCGAC
>CAZRLI010000104.1:0-7004 GCA_964600535.1 uncultured Steroidobacteraceae bacterium
ATCGCCTCCACCGGGCACTCGGGCTCGCACAGGGTGCAGTCGATGCATTCGTCCGGGTCGATCACCAGGAAATTCGGGCCCTCGTGGAAACAGTCGACCGGGCAGACCTCCACGCAGTCCATGTACTTGCACTTGATGCAGTTCTCGGTGACGACGAAAGCCATGATGGATCCTGCTGCCGGGGCCCCGCATTTTGCCACGCCCGGCGCGCCGCGCGTAGCGGGGCGCGGTCAGCGCGTCCGCGCCTCGAACGAGGTGAAATGGTGTTGTTCCACGCCGCGCGCGCGGTCCTCGAAAAATCGCCGCAGCGTGAAGCTGATGCTCGGAAATGCGAGCTCCTCCCATGGGACCTCTGCTTCCGTCACCAGCTTCGACTCGAGGCTCTCCGGCCCGACTCCGAACCCGGGTTCGGCGAGCCGCGCGCGAAAGAACACGTGCACCTGGTGCGCGGACAGCACGTGCACGACCGCGAGCAGCGCGCCGATTTCGACGCGGGCGAGCGCTTCCTCATGCGACTCGCGTTCCGCCGCCTGCTGCAGCGTCTCGCCGTTTTCCATGAATCCGGCCGGTACCGTCCAGAAACCACGCCGGGGCTCGATCGCGCGCTTGCACAGGAGGATGCGGCCCCCGTCCTCGGGAACGCAGCCGACGACCAGCCGCGGATTCTGGTAGTGGATCGTGCCGCAGCGGTCACAGACGAAGCGCGGCAGGTGGTCGCCCGCCGGCACCCTGCGACTGACCGGCGCCCCGCAGTGGCTGCAGAAATTCATCTACCGCCGGCGGCCGGTGCCATGGCGCGCGCGGCGTCGAGCGCCTCGCGGATCGCGCGCGCCCACTGCTGCATCGCGCGGCGCGCCTCGGCGGTATTCGTCACGCTGTTCGCGATCTGCAGGTAGCCGCGGTCCACGCCCTCCTTGCGGTCGATGACGTGCGCCAGCAGCGCATCGCTCTCGCCATCGCGAAAGTCCGCCGCGAGCGTCATGTGCCCGGGATCGACGGTGTAGCTGCGCACGCGGCCCGCGGTACTGAGGCTGGTGTCCGGCGCGTTGATGTAGAGGTCGACGATCGCGGGCTCGACGTGCAGGGTCGCGGGGCCGGCCTGGGTGACGATCCGGTACTTGCCGTCCGCCGCGAGCGTTTCCTCGAATACCTTGCGGAACTCCTCGGCCAGCACGCGCTTGATGTGCGCGGTGTCGACGTTGCGCAGCGAGAACGATCCGGCCCGCGGGTCCCAGTTGCGGTCGAAGGACACCTGCAGCGGGTCGAGGAGGATTTCCGTGTAGTGGGCGAAGTTCGCCTGCGGCCGCACGTAGAGCGCGTCGAAGCGCTTCTGCGGGTACAGCTCGAGCTCGCCCCAGGCCTGCGGGCGGGTGGGGGCCGTCGCGCAGGACACGAGCAGCAGGGCGGTACCGGCGAGCATCCAGCGGCCTGAAGTCTTCATGTGTATCGCCTCATGGTGTGGTGCCGGGAGAGGGAATCGAACCCACACTCTGTCGCCAGAACCGGATTTTGAGTCCGGCGCGTCTACCAGTTCCGCCATCCCGGCTGCCTGGCCGAAAACTTTGCCAGATCAGCGACAGGGCTGCGACCTTTTTCGCAGCCCGTGCATCCAATGGGATGTGGCAGGTTTCGGCAGCATCGACCCCGGCGCAGCGCTGATCGCGCTGGCCGCCCGTGGCGAACGTGCGGCGCGCGAGCAGTTGTACCTCAGCCTCGCGCCGACCGTACGCGCCTTTGCGCGGCGCCTGTGCACGCCCGCGGCGGCGGACGACATCATGCAGGACACGCTGATGGCGGTCTTCGAGCACCTCGCGGATTTCCGCGGCGAGTGCCCGTTCGGCCTGTGGGTGCGGCGCATCGCATTGACGCGCTGCCTGATGCACCTGCGCTCGCCGTGGCAGCGCGTGCGCGCGGCGCTGGGTGGTACGGCCACCGACGGGATACCGGAGCCGGGCGCGCCGCTCGGCGATCTCCTCGACCTGCAGCGCGCGCTCGACGGACTGCCGCCGACGGGGCGCGCGGTGCTCTGGATGTATGAGGTGGAAGGTTATACGCACGAGGAAATCGCCCGCGCCTTCGGCCGCAGCGTGAGTTTCTCGAAGTCGCAGCTGGCCCGCGCCCATGCGCGGCTGCGCGTGGGCCGCACCGGCGGCACGGAGGAGGCGGGATGCGTGGCAATCACGGACTCATAGCGCTGGCGGCGCAGGACGCGGGGCTGGGCTCGCCGTACTCCTTCGCGGAGTTCGAGCGGCGGGCAGCGCACGGGCGCGCCGCGGCGCGCAGGCGCGAGCAGCTCGCGGGCGCGACCGCGGCCGTGGCGGTCCTGCTCGGGCTCGCCGGCGGCCTGTGGACCGCCGCGTCCCGCCCGGGCGCACCGGTGGTGGAGACGCCGCCGGCGGCGGGCTTGCCGCCGGCCGCCGGCGCGCCATCCGCCGCGACGCCACCGGCGCGCGAAGTCACCGCCGAACACTGGCTCGCGGCGGTGCCCGCCGAGCCGGTCGTGGTGCGGGTCGGCAGCTATGCGACGGTCGCCGCGCTCGAGGACCGGCTCGCCTTCATCGACGACCGGCTGAATGACAGCCGCCTCGCCGGCGGCGGGGCGGTCGACGCCGCCGCGCTCAACCGCGAGCGCACGCGGCTCGTCAATGCGCTCGCGAGCGTGCGCTATGCGCAGGCGCTGGCCGGCAATTTCCGCTGACACCCGACCCGATGCACCGAAATGGAGTACCCACATGACACGAATCGCATTCGCGGCAGCGCTTGCCCTGCTGGCCTGTAGCGTGGGCGCGGCGCGCGCCGCCGCCGACGACAGCGCGGATCTCGAGGCGCAGCTCGCCGCCGCCCAGGCGCGGCTCGAGCAGGCGGCCAACGAGATCGCGGATATCTCCACGCGCCTCGGCGAACCGATGATGCAGCGGATGATCATCCGCGGCCCGCAGGCACCGCCGCCGCTCATTGGCGTGGCCCTCGATCCCGGGAGTGGCCAGGAGGGTGCGCGCGTGCTCGCGGTGAGCCCCGGCGGGCCCGCGGCGGCGGCGGGCGTGCGCCAGGGTGATGTCATCGTGTCGGTCAACGGCGAGAAGCTCCCGGGGCGGGAGCAGCCCGCGCGCATCGCTACGCGGGCGCTGCGCGCGGCGCCGCCGGAGCAGCCCGTCAAGCTCGAAGTGCTGCGCGCGGGCAAGACACTCGCGCTCGCCGTGACGCCGCGCGTCCTGCAGTTCGACGCAGCGGCATTCGCGGCCACGGAGCCGTTCACGGCGGCGCTGCCATTGCCGCCGATGCCGGAGATGCCGCCCTACGGCCGCGACGTCCTCATCCACGGTGGCGCGAGGGGGATCCTGGCGGGCCTCGAGTTCGTGACGCTGAACCCGGGCCTCGGCGAGTACTTCGGCACCGACAAGGGCGTACTGGTCGTGCGTGCGCCGAAGTCCGGCGCGTTGCAGCTGCTCGAGGGAGATGTCATCCAGTCGATCGGGGGGCGCGAGCCGCGCAGCGGTGCGCACGCCACGCGCATCCTGGCGTCCTACCAGCCGGGCGAGAGCGTCTCGATCAAGGTACTTCGCAAGCGCAGCACGGTTGACCTGGGCGCGAAGCTCCCGGAGTAGGCCGCCGCGGACGGCCTGCTAACATGGCCGCGTGCGCCCCGCTGATTTTCGCTTCGACCTGCCACCCGGGCTGATCGCGCAAACCCCGCTGCCCCGACGTTCCGCGAGCCGGCTGCTGACGCTCGACGGGGCCACGGGCGCCTGGGCCGATCGCTGGATCCAGGACCTGCCGTCGCTGCTCGACGCAGGCGACCTGCTCGTGTTCAACGACACGCGCGTCGTGCCGGCACGTGTCCACGGCGCCAAGGCGACCGGCGGGCGGGTCGAGATGCTGCTCGAGCGTGACGCCGGCGGGCACAGGGCGTGGGTGCAGCTGCGCGCAAGCAAGGGCTTCAGGGAAGGTTCGGACTTCGAGACGGCAGGCGGCGCGGTCCGCGTGCTGTCGCGCGAGGATGGCCTGTGGCTCGTCGAGTTGCCGGGCGACGCATTCGACTTCTTCGAGTCGCACGGCGAGACGCCGCTGCCGCCCTACATCGGCCGCCCGCCCGATGCCAGCGACCGCGATCGTTACCAGACGGTGTTCGCGCGCGAGCGCGGCGCGGTCGCCGCGCCGACCGCCAGCCTGCATTTCGACCCGCCGCTGCTGGCAGCGCTCGCGGCGCGCGCCGTCGAGAGCGTCTTCCTCACGCTGCATGTCGGCGCGGGCACGTTCCAGCCGGTAAGGAGCGCGACGGTCGAGGCGCATCGCATGCACGCCGAGCGTATCGTCGTGCCGCAGGCGGCATGTGACGCCGTGGCGCGCGCGCGTGCCGCGGGCCGGCGCGTCGTCGCGGTCGGCACGACCGTGGCGCGTGCGCTCGAGGCGGCCGCCGCAAGTGGCAGGCTCGCGCCCTGCGCGGGCGATACCCGCATCTTCATCCACCCGGGCCATCGCTTCCGCGTCGTCGATGCGCTGCTGACGAATTTCCACCTCCCGGAGTCGACCCTGCTCATGATGGTGAGTGCCTTCGCGGGTCGCGAACACGTGCTCGCGGCCTACGCGCATGCGGTCGCCGCCCGCTACCGGTTCTTCAGCTACGGAGACGCGATGTTCGTCACGCCCACGCCCGCGGCCCTCGCACCGGCAGCCGGCGCGTGACGCTGCGGTTCGACGTCCTGGCCACCGATGGCGCCGCACGCCGCGGCCGCCTCGCCCTGCGCCACGGCGTCGTCGAGACGCCGGCCTTCATGCCGGTCGGCACCTACGGCACGGTCAAGGCGATGACGCCCGAGGAACTCACCGGGCTCGGCGCCGAGATCGTGCTCGGCAACACCTTTCACCTGATGCTGCGGCCGGGCACCCGGGTTATCGCGGCCCATGGCGACCTGCACGGCTTCATGAACTGGCAACGGCCGATCCTCACGGACTCGGGCGGTTTCCAGGTGTTCAGCCTCGCGAAGCTGCGCAAGATCGACGAGGAGGGCGTGCGCTTCCGTTCGCCGATCGACGGCGCCGAGGTGCGCCTCACGCCCGAGATCTCGATGGACGTGCAGCGCGCGCTCGGCTCCGACATCGCCATGGCCTTCGACGATTGCACCGCCTATCCGGCGCCGCATGCGGCCGCGCGCGCCTCGATGGAGCGCTCGATGCGCTGGGCGGCACGCTGCCGCGACCACTACGCGCGCACGGCAGCACCGGGCGTGCTGTTCGGCATCGTGCAGGGCGGCATGTACGGCGACCTGCGCCGCGCGTCACTCGAGGCGCTGCTCGCGCTCGGCCTGCCGGGGCTCGCGGTCGGCGGGCTCGCGGTGGGCGAGCCCGAGCCGGAACGCCTGCGCGTCCTCGAGGAACTGGTGCCGCACATGCCGGCGGCGCAGCCACGCTACCTGATGGGTGTCGGGCGGCCCGAGGACATCGTGCAGGCCGTGCTGCGCGGCATCGACCTGTTCGACTGCGTCATGCCGACCCGCCATGCGCGCAACGGCCACCTCTTCACCGCCCGTGGCGTGATCAACATCAGGAATGCGGTGCACCAGGAGGATACCGGGCCGGTCGACCCGGCCTGCGGCTGCTATACCTGCCGCCACTACTCGCGCTCCTACCTGCGCCACCTCGATCGCTGCAACGAGATCCTCGGGTCGCGACTCGGCACGATCCACAACCTGCATTTCTACCTCGACCTGATGGCGAGGATCCGCGCCAGCATCGCGGCCGGGGAGTTCACGGCCTTCGCGCGCGGCTATCTCGCGGCCCGGCAGTCGTCCGCGCCCGCTGTGGCATAATGCGCGGCTTTACCAGCCCACTTTCCTCCAAAGGGTGTCCCCGATGAACGCTTTGATCCCGGAAGCTTACGCGCAGGCCGCTGGCGCGACCCCGGGCGGCTCTTTTGCGCCGCTCCTCATGATGGTGGTCTTCATCGTCATCTTCTATTTCCTGCTGATCCGCCCGCAACAGAAGAAGGCGAAGGAGCACCAGGCGATGCTCGCGAAGATCGCTGCCGGCGACGAGGTCGTGACCTCGGGCGGTATCCTCGGCAAGGTGGTGGAGGTCGGCGACAGCTTCGCGACCGTCGAGATCGCCGAGGGCGTGCGCATCAAGGTGCAGAAATTCCAGATCAGCTCGCTCGTGCCGAAGGGCACGCTCAAGGGCGCCTGAGACCCCAAGGACTCCCGATGCTCGAGTTCGCCCGCTGGAAGTACATCCTCGTCAGCGTCGTCCTGCTCGCTGCGTTCTTCTTTGCCCTGCCGAATTTCTTCGGCGAGGACCCGGCATTGCAGGTGGTGCGCAAGGATCGGACGCCGATGGATGCCGCGGCGCAGGCGCGGATCGCGAAGTTCCTCGGTGAACGAGGCGTCGCCTACACGTCGGTCTTCGTCGACTCCGGCCGCCTGATGGTGCGCTTCGACGGCGTCGCGAGGCAGCTCGCGGCGCGCGATGCCGTCAACGACGGCCTCAAGGACGAGTACGTCACGGCGCTCTCGTTCGCGTCGCGGGCGCCCGCCTGGCTCGCGAAGCTGGGTCTGCGCCCGATGCCGCTTGGCCTCGACCTGCGCGGCGGCCTGCACCTGCTGTACCAGGTGGACGTCAACGGAGCGGTAGGCCAGCTCCTGGAAAGCTACGAACAGGATTTCCGCCGCGTGCTCGGCGAGAAGAAGCTGCCTTTCCTCGACATCGTGACGATCACCGAGGGCGCGGACATCCCGAACGGCGTGCGCGTGCTGCTCGCCCCGGGCACGGATGCCGGCGCGGTGCGCGCGGCGCTGCAGGAACTGCAGGCCGATCTCGCGGTGCAGACCGTGAACCTTGCGAGCGGCACCGCCGTGCAGGCGGTGCTCACGACCGCGCAAATCAAGCAGCGCCAGGACTACGCGATCCAGCAGAACCTCACCACGCTCAGGAATCGCGTCAACGAGCTCGGTGTCTCCGAGCCGATCGTGCAGCGCCAGGGCTTCGACCGCATCATCGTGGAGTTGCCCGGC
>CAZRLI010000105.1:0-7001 GCA_964600535.1 uncultured Steroidobacteraceae bacterium
CAAGGGCAGCGGCTGGTACGAGACCGATTTCAAGTCGGACAAGGAAAACAAGCGCAATCTCGTCGAAGAGAAGAAGGAAGAAGGGAAAAAGGACGACACGAAGCCCGAGGCCAAGCCCGAAGCCAAGCCCGAAGCCAAGCCCGAGGCAAAGGCCGAGCCCAAGGCCGAGGCAAAGCCTGGACCCAGGGCGGAACCGAAGGCCAGGCCCAGGGTCCGGCCCAAGGCCCGGGCAAAGGCGAAGCCGCCTCGCAAGGCGCGACGCTGAAATGTTCGCGCCGCAGCGGGTCGCGGCGCTCGCCGCCGGGGAGAGCGCCCGGTTCGCGGCTGAACATCCGGTGTCCGCCGCCCATGCCAGCCGCCTCGCCGCGCACTGGCTGAACGGCGTGCCGATGCACTGGATGCGCGACTGGGGCACGCCGTTTCCGCTCATCCTGCGGGCGGCGCAGGGCGCGCACCTCACCGACGTCGATGGCCGCCACTATGCGGACTTCTGCCTGGGCGACACCGGCGCAATGTTCGGGCATTCGCCGCCCGCCGTCGCGCAGGCGCTCGCGACGCAGGCACAGCGCGGCCTCACCGCCATGCTGCCCGGCGAGCGCGCGGCGGAGGTCGGCGAGGGCCTCGCGCGCCTGTTCGGCCTGCCCTGCTGGCAACTCACCCAGACGGCGACCGATGCGAATCGCGCGGCCCTGCGCTGGGCGCGCGCGATCACACGCCGCCCCCGGACGCTCGTGTTCAGGGGTTGCTACCACGGCACCGTCGATGAGGTGATGCTGCGACCCGGCGGCATCGGCGCGGCCTTCGACGCGCGGACGAGTTCCGTCGCGGTCGAGTTCGACGACCTCGAGGGCGTGGCGGCGGCCCTGCGCAGCGGAGACATCGCCGCCCTCCTCTGCGAGCCCGTGATGACCAACAGCGGCATGGTCTTGCCGCAGCCGGGCCTGCACGCCGCGCTGCGCGAGCTGACGCGACGCCACGGCGCGCTCCTCATCATCGACGAGACGCACACGTTGTCGTCGGGCCCCGGCGGCTATACCCGCACGCACGGGCTCGAGCCGGACATGCTCGTGTGCGGCAAGGCCATCGCAGGTGGCATGCCCTGCGCGGTCTACGGCTTTACCGCCGAAGTCGAATCACGCATGCAGGGCATCCTCGGCGCCCGCCATGAGGAGCACGGCCACACCGGCATGGGCACGACCCTCGCGGCAAACCCGCTCGCGCTCGCCGCGCTGGCGGCCGCGCTCGCCGCCTTGCACACCCGCGAAACCTACGCCCCGATGCTCGCCGGCGCCGCCGACCTCGACGCGAAGCTCGCGGCCCTCTTCGCCCGTCGCGGCCTCGGCTGGCATGTGGCGCGCGCGGGTGCCCGCCTCGAGATCGGCTATGGCGAGGCGCCCCGCAACGCAACCGGGGCGGCTGCGCTGATGCGGCCGGCCCTCGAGCAGGCCATCCACCTCTACCTGCTGAACCGCGGCTGCCTGCTGACGCCCTTCCACAACATGATGCTGTGCTCGCCCGTGACGTCCGCTGGCGACGCCGATCGGCTCGTCGCTGCGCTCGACGCCTGCCTCGGGGAGCTCACATGAACGAGCTGCAGGGTTTCCTCGCCGCGCATCGGGACATCGACGCCGTACAGGTCTTCATCACCGACGCGAGCGGCGTGCCGCGCGGCAAGAGCGTGCGCGCGAGCGAGCTCGAGGCGATCTACCGCGACGGCCGGCGCGTCGCGGGGTCGATCCTCGGCCTCGACATCACCGGCGAGGATGTCGACGCCACGGGACTGGTCTGGGAGGCCGGCGACGCCGACGGCATCTGCCGGCCGGTGCCGGGCACGCTGCTGCCCTCGCCCTGGCTCGCGCCCGCGACCGGGCAGCTGATGCTGACGATGTTCGACGGCGAGGGACGGCCGGCCGCCGCCGACCCGCGCCACGCGCTGGCGCGCGTCGTCGATCGGCTCGCGGCGCGCGGCCTCGTTGCGGTGGTCGCCTGTGAACTCGAGTTCTATCTCCTGCGCGAGGCGCAGGGCAGGCTCGAACCGGCCGGCCGGAGGGTCGCCGGCGAACCGGCGCGCATCGAGTCCTACAGCCTCACGCGCCTCGACGATCTCGCCCCGCTCTTCGCGGACGTTCATGCGGCCGCGAGGGCCCAGGGGCTGCCCGCCGAGACCCTGATGGCGGAGTACGCACCGGGCCAGTTCGAAATCACGCTGCATCACCGGGCCGACGCGCTTCGCGCGGTCGATGAGGCGGTGCTCTTCAAGCGGCTGCTGCGCGGCGTGGCGCGCAGGCACGGCTGCATCGCGACGTTCATGGCGAAGCCCTATGCGGAGCGGGCCGGCAGCGGCCTGCACGTCCACGTGAGCCTCGCGGATCGCAGCGGGCGCAATCTCTTCGCCGCCGAGGACCCGGCCGGGACGCCGCTGCTGCGCCATGCGATCGGCGGGCTCGCGGCGACCGTCGCCGAGTCATTCCTCGTCTTCGCGCCGAACGCGAATTCCTACCGGCGCTACCGCAGCCTCTCCTACGCGCCGGTGGCGCCCACCTGGGGCATCAACAACCGTACGGTGTCGCTGCGCGTGCCGGCGGGCCCCGCGACCTCGCGCCACGTGGAGCACCGCATCGCCGGCGCCGACGCCAACCTCTACCTGGCCGTCGCCACGGTGCTCGCCGGCCTCGAGAAAGGCATCGACGGGCAGGTCGACCCGGGCCCGCCGGTCGAGGGCAACGGCTACGCGGGTGCGCGGCCGCGGGTGTTTCCCGCGACCTGGCATGAGGCCATCGAGCGTGCGGCAGCCTCGGCGTTCCTGCACGAGGCCCTCGGCGAGGGCTTCATGAAGGTGTTCCTCGCCGTGAAGCGGCAGGAGTGCGAACGTTTCGCGGCCGAGGTGACGCCGCTCGATTACGCCTGGTACCTGCGCGATACCTGAGCGGGTCAGCGCCCGGCCAGTTCCACCTTCACGGTTTCGACCGCATCGCCGCGCCGATATTCCACCTCGACGAGATCGCCGGGCTTCAGGGTCCGCAGCACGTCCGAGAACGCCTGCATCGTGTCGATCGGCTTGCCGGCGAGCGTCAGCAGGATGTCGCCGGCCTGCAGGTCGGCCTTCGCGGCGGGCGATCCCGGCACGATCGAGTCGGCGCGCACGCCGCGCGCCGTGTAGCCGAAATCGGGCACGACACCGAAGGAAACCTTGCGCGGCGCGGGCGCCGCGGTGGCTGCGGCCGTCGGCGCCGACGCGCCCTGGATCGTCGCGTGCAGCGGTTCGGCGCGCGCGGCGAGGTAGTCGATCGCTTCCTTCGCGACCGTCGCGATCTTCACGAGTCCCGCGCCGTCGATCTTGTCGGCGGTGTCGCTCGACTTGTGGTAGTCGAGGTTCGCGCCCGAGAAGATCTGGATGCCCGGGATGCCGCGTTCGATGAACGCCTGCTGGTCGGAGGACACGGTGGCGCCTTCGATATTCTGGATCGCGATGCCGGTCGTGAAACCGACCCCGCGGAACACATGCGGCCACTCGGTGGCGGTACTGGTGCCGATGATGCGCACGGGGCCCGCGCCGAGGCGCCCGACCGTATCGAGGTTGACGTTGGCGCGGATGCCCGCCAGCGGGACCGGCGATGGATGCGTCGCATACCAGCGCGAGCCGAGCAGGCCGGACTCCTCGCCGGAGAAGGCCGCGAAGACGAGCGTGCGTTGCGGCCGCCCCTGCGAGGCCATCGTGCGCGCCAGTTCGATCAGCGCCGCGACGCCGCTCGCGTTGTCGTCGGCACCGGGATGATCCGGGCCCAGGTGGTCGTAATGGGCGGACACGACGACCGCCTGGCCGTCGAAGGCCGGGTTCGCGCCCGGCAGGACGCCGATCACGTTCGAGCCCTGTGCAAAGGCCTGCAGCCAGCCGCCATTGTCGCCGCCGGGCGAGAGGCCGGCCGCGGCGAATGCCCTGGCGATGTAATCGGCCGCTTCCCCGATGCCGCGCGTGCCGAGCCCCCGGCCTTCGCGCTCGGGCGCGGCGAGGTAGCGGACATGCCCGAGCATCTTCTGCGCGCTGAACACCGGCGGCGGCTCGGCGAGCGGCGCGCGCTTGGGCCGCTCGAGCGGCGCGAGCGGCGTACGGTCGCTGCGCAGGTCGACGCGCAGCGGCGAATCGTCCGCGCTCCATTCCCCCTTGGCGGTGTTCTTCGGCTCATCGCCCTCGAACACGAGCCAGGAGTACTTGCCGTAGTGCGGCAGCTTGCCGGCGAGGCCCGGCGCGGCCGCTTCGCTGCCGATCGCGACGAAGCCGATCGCCTTGGCGACGTTCGCCGGATGGCGGCGTGCGAACACGATGCTGGCACCGGGCCGGGCGAGCGCCGGCTCGCCGGCCACCGCCGCGAGCAGCGCCGCGGCATAGTGGTTGTCGCGGCCGAATACCCAGATGGCGCGATCCGCGGGGAGCTCCCGCACCTGCGAATCGAGCTTCACCTCGAGCTTCTGCGAAGGGCTCGCCCAGCGCGCGAGCACGCTGCGATACAGGTCCTGCGTGGCCTGGTCCGCCGTCGCCGGCAGCAGCGCGAGCACCTGCGTGTCGCCGAACACCTGGCCGATCGACGGCGCCGTCTCGCGCGGATCGAGCAGGCGGAAGACGTCGAACTCGGGATCGAGCTCGACGACCAGCGGCGCGCCATCGACCTTCACCTCGAATGGCGTCGCCGCACCGGCGAGCGCGACCGTCCGCGAGACATAGCCGCCGGCCGTCCGCACGGATACCGGCACGGCGAGCTCGAGCGGGCCGGACTTCTGCACCTGGCGGATCACGCCGCGCACGCGCTGCCCCTCGACGCGCACGTCGTCGAGTCGCAGGTCCGCGGCCCCCGCCCGGTTGACCCATTGTTCGAAGAACGTGTCGAGATTGGCGCCGGTCGTCGTCGCGAACGCGCGCTTGACGTCCATGAAGCCCGCGCGCGTGCCGCGGTCGGTGCGATAGAAGCCTTGCAGCGACTTGCGGAACAGGTCGTCGCCGAACTGTCGTCGCAGCATGTGAAAGCCCATCATCGTCTTGCCGTATCCCACGGCCTCGGTCGCGGCGCTGTGGCGCGAGCGGAACTGGTTCAGCGGGAAGTCGTGCCCGTCCTTCACGTAGTCGCGGTAACGCTTGAGCGTATCGCGGCGATACGCGGCCCCCTGGCCCGCCTGCTCGCTGAACAGGTGATCGGCCATGTACGCGGTGAGGCCCTCGCACCAGTTGCCGGTTGCATAGTCGACGAAGACGGAGTTGCCCCACCAGTTGTGCAGGATCTCGTGCGGATAGGACGAGGTCAGGATGAACGGGAAGCGGATGATCTGCGGGCCGAGCAGCGTGAAGGACGGCATGCCGTAGCCCGTTTCCCAGAAGTTCTCGACCAGTGCGAACTTCGCGTAGGGATAGGGCCCGATCAACTGGCGATACATCTCGAGGTCGCGCGCGGTCGCGTCGAGGTATTTGCGCGCGAGCTCGGCATCGGGGGTGCGCAGGAAGACCTGCGCTTCGACCGCGCCCACGGTCTCCGCATAGCGCGTCAGCGGTCCGCCGACGAGCGGCAGCTCGTCGACCGGCGCCGGATCGACCGTGACGAGGTGCCAGCCCTCGGGTGCCTCGGTGCGCACGTCCGCGACGAACAGGGTATCGCCGAGGTAGGGATACCAGAGCGAGCTGCCCGCGAGGTAGACGCCCTGCTCGCCGATGACGCCGGCCGTCTCGCTGAAGCCGCGCGCGTACTCCTCCGCGGGCGTGTCGAAACCGAAATCCACGGCACCCGCATAGACGAGGCGCAGCGTCGGCGCGCCCTGCGGCAGCGTGACGCGGTAGCGCGTCGCGCGGCCGGACTTCACCAGGTCGCCGCTCGAGCCGTTGATCCCGGTAAAGCCCGCGGTGGCACTGCCCGGCAGGCGCTCGACGGCGGGCGTCGACGAGGCGATCGTGAGCGGCGACGCGAGCAGGAATTCCACCTCGCGGCCCGCATAGGCGGCGGGGAAGCTGATCGTGCCCTTGACCTCGAGCCCGTGGCTGGCGGGCTCGACGCGCACGTCGAGGTCGTAGCGGGGAAACTCCGCGGCCGGCGCGGAAACGGCGAAGAGGGCGAGCGCCGCTGCGCTCGCCCGGATCCACGATGTTTGCTTCATGGCTGCTTTTTCGGTGTCGGACCGGTCGGAGTCGGGCGTCGGAACACGAGGTCGAGGGTCATCGGCTGGCCATCGCGGCGGATCTCGAGCGCGGTGCCATCACCCCACGCGTACTCGCCGGTCGCGCGCTGCAGGTCCGTCGTCGAGCCGATCGGCGTGGCGCCGAGGCGCACG
This sequence comes from uncultured Steroidobacteraceae bacterium, assembly GCA_964600535.1. Taxonomy (GTDB): domain Bacteria; phylum Pseudomonadota; class Gammaproteobacteria; order Steroidobacterales; family Steroidobacteraceae; genus CADEFQ01. The sequence goes on from CAZRLI010000105.1 coordinate 6,310, forward strand.
ATCACGTCGCCCACCTTGATGCCGGCCTGCGCCGCGCTGCCGTCCCTGTCGACCTGGATGACCTTCGAAGGTTCCTTGCCGATCCGGCCCGCCAGCGACACGCCCAGCACCGGCAACCCCGGGCCGTCGCGCCCCGGCACGCCCCAGATGAAGTCGGCATAGGACGCGCGCACCGGCCCGACCGGAGCGCCCCCGGCGCGCACCGCGACCGGAATCAGCGAGCGGATCTCGCCGCCGTAGTTCGCGGCGAGCTGGCGCACGCCGCCGAGGTTGTAGGCGACGTGGCCCGCGCCGATCAGGATCACGATGATCGCGTTCTTGCCGCCGTGCTTCTCGAGCGCCTGCGCCGCGTTCCAGCCCATCGCCGCGTCCCAGGTGACCTGGGCGCGATACAGCTGGTCGAGCTGCGCCTCCGACATCTTCGAATGCAGCGCGTCATCGTCCGAGAAATAGGCCCGGAAGAGCCTGCGATGCTCCGCATTCGTCAGGTCGATCTTCGGCGGCAGGTGCGCGCGCGCCTCGGGATCGAGTGCCTCGAAACCCTTCTCGCGGGCCAGGTTGACCGACGCGCGCGGCATGTTCACGCCGTACATGCGCAGCCCCTGCTCGCGCGCGTAGTTGAAAATGTCGCGGTAGTAGCCCCAGTGGTGGGACCAGTAGACATACCAGCCGGAGAGGTCGACGAAGCCCTT
>CAZRLI010000106.1:0-7000 GCA_964600535.1 uncultured Steroidobacteraceae bacterium
CCCGCACTGCGGGGCTCTTTTTTTGGCATTGTGACGTCCGCATGGGACTTCAATCCTCTCTCCTCATGGTCTGCGCGGCACTCCTCGCCGACGCCGCCGTGGCCGCCACGCCGCCCGGGACGCGCGGCCTGGCGCACGCCGCGCTCTGGCCCCGGACGCACGGCGGTGACCTGGTCGATCCGAAGACCGAAGCGTTCGTGGGCGCGCTGCTCGCGCGCATGAGCCTCGAGGAGAAGGTCGGCCAGATGATCCAGGGCGACACGACGACCGTCACGCCCGGCGACCTGCGCCGTATCCCGCTCGGATCCATCCTTGCCGGCGGCAATTCGCCGCCGCTCGGTGGCAACGATCGCTCGGGAGCGCAGGCCTGGATCGACACCGCGCGCGCCTATCGCGCGGTGTCGACCGAGCCGCGCGCCGGCCACGCGCCCATTCCGGTGCTGTTCGGCATCGATGCCGTGCACGGCCACAACAACGTCGTGGGCGCGACGATCTTTCCGCACAACATCGGCCTCGGGGCCGCCCGCTCCGCGGCGCTCGTGCGTCGCATCGGCGAGGCGACCGCCGCGGAGATCGCCGCGACCGGAATCGACTGGACCTTCGCGCCGACGCTGGCCGTGCCGCGCGATGACCGGTGGGGCCGCACCTACGAGGGCTACGCCGAATCCCCTGGCCTCGTGCGCGAGTTGGGCGCGGCCATGGTGCTCGGCCTGCAGGGGGCGCCCGCTGCCGGGCGGATCGTGCAGCGCGGCCACGTGGCAGCGACGCTGAAGCATTTCCTCGGGGATGGCGGCACCCGGGGAGGCGTCGATCAGGGCGACACGGACGTGGACGAGGGTGACCTGATCCGGATTCACGGGGCGGGCTATCCGGCGGCGATCGAAGCCGGTGCGCTGGGCGTCATGGCGTCCTTCTCGAGCTGGCAGGGCGCCAAGATGACCGGCAATGCGAGCCTGCTGACCTCGGTGCTGAAGGAGCGCATGGGCTTCGCGGGCATCCTCGTCAGCGACTGGAATGCGCACAGCCAGTTGCCCGGCTGCAGCCGGGTCGATTGCCCCGACGCCGTGCTCGCGGGCGTCGACCTGCTGATGGCGCCCGAGGACTGGCGGGCGCTGTATGCGAGCACGCTGGCGCACGCGCGCTCGGGCCGCATTCCGCCGGCGCGCATCGACGATGCCGTGCGGCGCATCCTGCGCGTCAAGGCAAGGCTGGGACTGTTCGAACAGGACCGGCCCTGGGAGGGCCGCGCCGGGGTGATCGGTTCAGCCGCGCATCGTGCGCTGGCGCGTGAAGCCGTGCGCAAGTCGCTTGTGCTGCTGAAGAACGATGGCGTGCTGCCGATCCGCTCGACCGCCCGCGTGCTCGTCGCGGGCCGCGCAGCCGACGACATCGGCCGCCAGTGCGGGGGCTGGACGCTCTCGTGGCAGGGCAGCGGAAACTCCAACGCGGACTTCCCGAACGGCGAGTCGATCTTCGGCGGCCTGCGCGACGCGCTCGCCGCCGGCGGCGGCAGCGCGCAGCTCGACGTCGAGGGTCGATACACGCGCCGGCCCGATGTGGCTGTCGTCGTCTTCGGCGAGGCGCCCTACGCGGAGATGGTGGGTGACCTGCCCACGGTCGGGTTCCAGCCGGGCGACCCGCGGGACCTCGCGCTGCTGCGACGGCTCGGCGAGGCCGGCATCCCGGTCGTCTCGGTGTTCCTTTCCGGCCGGCCGCTGTGGGTCAGCCCCGAGATCAACGCGTCCAACGCTTTCGTCGCGGCCTGGCTGCCGGGCAGCGAAGGCGCGGGCATCGCCGATGTCATCATCGGCGATGCCAGGGGCCGCGCGCGCCACGATTTCACCGGGCGGCTTGCCTTCTCGTGGCCGGGAAGCCCGACGCAGACTCCGCTCAATGTCGGCGGTGCAGGCTACGACCCGCTGTTCGCCTTCGGATACGGCCTGGGCTACGCGAAACGGCGCACCGTCCCGCGGCTGCCCGAAGGGGCGGACGGTGCGCCGCGTGAGGTCGCAGAGTTCTTCGCCAGCGGGCGTGTGCCGGCGCCGTGGTCCTTCGCCGCGCAGGGTGTTGCCGTGCGCGCGGTCGATGCCGCGGGCCTGCAGGAAGGCGGGCGGGAGTTCACCTGGCCCGGCGGTCGCGATGCATCGGTGTCCCTCGCGAGCGAAAGCCCGGTCGACCTGTCACGGCCGTTGCGTGAGGGCCGCTCGCTCGAGCTGGTCTTGCGGGTCGACGCGGCGCCGCAGGGCCACGTCGGGCTCGGCATCGCGTGTGGCGCGGCTTGCGGGGCGATGCTCGATCTCACGCCGCAGCTGCAGCGCGCAGCGCCGGGCGAGTGGCTCACACTCGCGGTGCCGCTCGCGGACTTTCGCGATGCCGGTGCCGACCTGGGCAAGGTGACGGCGCCGCTGGTGCTGCGCTCGGGCGCAGCGCTGCGCCTGACGCTCGCGAGCGCGCGCCTCGCGGGCCCTGCGGCCCAGGCCGTCAAGCTCGGGCGGCTGGGGCAATGATCCTGGCGTTGGCGACGCTGCTGCTGCAGCTTGCGGTGATCCTCGTCGCAGCGCGCCTGTGCGGGCTTGCGCTCGAGCGCGTCGGCCAGCCGCCGGTCATCGGCGAGATGGCGGCCGGTGTCCTCCTTGGCCCGATGGTCTTCGGCGCCGCGCTGCCGCAGCTGCAGGCGGCGCTGTTCCCCCCGGCGTCGCTGCGCGGGCTGGAGTGGGTGAGCACCCTCGGGCTCGTGCTCTTCGTGTTCCTGGTCGGTGCGGAAATGCGCGCGCCCGGCGGCCTGCGCGCGCAGCTCACCGCGTCCGGGCGCGTGGGCGCCCTCAGCCTGCTCATTCCCATGGGCCTCGGGCTGGCGATCGCGCCCCTCCTCCATCCCCGCTACGCGCCCGCTGACGCGCGCGCGCTGCCTTTTGCGCTCTTCATTGCGGTCGCGCTGAGCGTCACGGCGTTTCCGGTGATGGCGCGGATCCTCAAGGATCGCGCCCTTGCGCAGACGCCGGTCGGTCGCCTGTGTATCGGCGCCGCGGCGATCGTCGATGCGGGCGCCTGGGTCGGGCTCGCACTCGTCGCCGCGGTCGTTCCCGCCGAGGGCAGCTGGCGCGGCTTCGCGATGACGCTCGCGGGCCTCGCGGCCCTGTCGGTCGCCCTGCTGTTCGTGGTGCGCCCGATGACCGCCCGCCTGCTCGCGCGATCCGCGCCCGGCGGCCGAGCCCATGCGGTCACTTGCAGCGCGCTGCTGGCGGTCCTGCTGGCGTGCGCCGGTGCCACGCACTGGCTGGGGCTTCACCCTGTCTTCGGCGCGTTCCTGTTCGGCGCGAGCCTGCCGCGCTGCGATGCGCTGCTCGCCTGCCTCACGGGCCTGCTCGAGCGCGTGACGATGGTCGTGCTGCTGCCGGTGTTCTTCGTGCTGGCCGGGCTCGGGACCTCCGCCGGCGCGCTCGCCGGGACGTCCCTCGCCGCATTCGCCCTGCTGCTCCTGGCGGCGGTGGCCGGCAAGGTGCTCGGCGGAACCGCCGGCGCGCGATGCAGTGGCCACGGCTGGCGCGAGAGCTTCGCGGTCGGCGTCCTGATGAATACCCGCGGCCTCATGGAGCTGGTCGTGATCCGCATCGGACTCGAGGCCGGGCTCATCGGCCCCGAGCTCTTCACGATGCTGCTGCTGATGACGCTCATCACGACGCTGATGACCTCGCCGCTGCTCGCGCTGCTCGCCCCTACTTCGCGAGCTCGGTGAGCAGCGTGTGCCACTGCACGAGCGCGCCGTCGATCGCGGCCAGCGGCACGCGCTCGTTGAGGCCGTGCGCGAAGGCGTCCTCCGAACGCATGAAGAGCGCTGAAACGCCGTAGGACGGGATGCCGGCGGCGCGGAAATGCAGGCTGTCGGTCGCCCCGGCGCTCATGCTCGGGACGATCGGCAGCCCCGGTGCGCGCGCATGCACCGCCCGGGTCACGGCCGCCACGATGTCGGCACGCAATGGTGAGGCGTCGCTTGCGCTCGGGTCGCCGAGCACCGCGACCTTCACCTGCGGATCGGCGATGACCTCGACCAGCTTGTCGCGCACGCTCTCGACGCTGACGCCCGGGAAGATCCGGCAATTCACCGAAACCGTCGCGGCCTGGGGCAGCGCGTTGTGCGCATGCCCGCCGCGCAGCATGGTCGGGACGCAGGTGGTGCCGATCTGGCCCACGGTATCGGGGTGCAGCGCGAGTTCCGCGGCCGCCTGCGGATCGCCGGTTGCGGCAAAGCGCAGCATCGCCTCGCCCACGGGCCCCGGCGTGCGCTGGCCCGTCGCAGTGAGCGACGCGCGCGTCAGCTCATTGCGCTGCGGCGGAAAATGGTAGGCAGCGATGCGCTCGATCGCACGGGCCAGCTGCGCGATCGCGTTCTTGCCCGACGGCCGGCTCGAGTGCCCGCCCGGGCTCGTGAAGGTGAACTCGAAATCGGCGTAGGTCTTCTCGCCCGCCTGCAGGTCGTACACGAGCGGCTTGCCGTCCGTATCGAGCTTGCCGCCGCCGCCGTCGCCGTTCAGCACGAACTCCGCGTCCGGGAACTGCCTGGCGAGCGCGCGCGTGGTCAGCATGCTGGTTTCCTCGTCGCCCGAAAGGGCGAGGATGATGTCGCGGGCCGGCCGGAATCCCTCGGCCTTCAGTTGCAGGATCGTCGTCACGATCATCGCGACATCGAACTTGTTGTCGTCGGCGCCGCGGCCGAAGAGGTAGCCGTTCTCGACGACCGGGGTGAAGGGATCACGCTCCCAGTCGGCTGCGCGCGCCTCGACCACGTCCATGTGCGCGGAGATGAGCAGGGGACGCTTGCTGCCATTGCCGCGAAAGCGTGCGACCAGTGTCGCGGTCTCGCCCATCGGCGTGACCTTGATGTCCGCTGCCGGGAGGCCACCGGCCTCGAGGCGCTGCGCGAGGAACTGCGCGTAGGCGGGGACCTGCCCCTGGCCCTCCACGGTGCGGAAACTGATCGACTTCTCGAGCAGGGCGAGCGCGTCTGCCGCAGGGGTCGGCGCGGCCGCGAGTGCCGGCAGAGAGGTGACGAGCAGGGCGGTTGTGACCAGGGCCGGGGTCGGTCGGAACATGCTTACTCCAAACCATTGTCAGTTGTGGCGACGGCGAAGCCGCAGGGCAGGGGACGCGGTATATTCGCTGCCTGCTCGCCGCTACGCGGGAGACGGCTATGTTAAATGTCCGCGGCGCTTCGCGCGCCACCCTTCTCGCACTGCTGTCGCTCGGGGTCGCCGCGTGCGCCCGCCAGCCGCCCGCCAGCGCCCCGGCCCCGGCCGCCGAAGCGGCACGCGACGCGCAATTCGGCTGGGCGCGCGCAGCGCTCGAACGCAATCCCGATGTCGAAGTCCTGGCGGCCGACCCGCGGGGCATCTTCACGGTGCGCCTGCGCCACGACGGGGGACTGCGCACGTTCCGTCTGGAGGATCTCGTCGCCGCACCACCGGGCGGCGACGCCGCGCAGGCCGGGCCATCCGCGCCGGTCCCCGACGAGGCAGCGCCGGTCGATTCGGCGCCCGCCGCCGCCGCCAGCGCGGCGCCGGCGGGCGCGCCGACGGCCGGGCTCACCGTGACCCGCGATGCCGGGCGGGTCAACATCACCGGCCCGGGCGTCTCGATCGCGACGGCGGGCGCTGCGCCGGCGGCCAGCGGTGCGTCGGTGCCCTCCCGTGGCGAGCCGCCGCGCGCGAGCATCGAGCGACGCGGCGGCCAGCCGATCGTCTGCCAGGGCGAACGGCTGATGCGCATCGACGGCCGCTCGATCGACTTCGACGCCGACGGGCTGATCGTCGAGGACGGCTGCGACCTCTACCTCACGAACAGCCGCATCAGCGCCGGCCGCAATGCGATCACGGTGACCAACGGCAAGGTCCACGTCGTCAACAGCACGGTGCGGGGCGGGCATAGTTCGATCGATGCCTCGCTCGGCTCCCAGGTGTTCCTGTCGGGTGCGTCCATCGACGGGCTGCAGCGGCGTTTCGATACCGCGCAGATCAACGATCTCGGCGGCAACCGCTATCGATGATGCGCCCCGCCTGATGTCGAGCACCGGGGTCGATGCCGCGGCGAAGCGCGCGGCAGAAGTGCTGCGCGAACTGCAGGAGCTGCCGCAAGTGGCGCAGGCGCTCGCGGCGGCGCCACGCGCCGCAATCGACTCGCTGCCCCGCGTGCTCGCGGCCAGCGACTTCGTCGCCGAATCCTGCGTGCGCGACCCGGGCCTGGTTCCGGCACTGCTCGCCGGCGACCTGTTCGCGCCGCGTGCGGCCGCCGGGTTCGATGCGACGGCGCGCGCGGACGGCGGGCATGCAGGGGAGGCGGAGTTCCAGGCATGGGTGCGCCGCTGGCGGCGACGCGAAATGGTGCGCATCGCATGGCGTGACCTCGCGGGCTGGGCGCCGCTCGAGGAAACGCTCGCCGAGCTGTCGGCCTTCGCCGATGCGGCGGTCAATGCAGCCTGCCGCTTCGCCACGGCGGATCTTGCCGCCCGCTACGGCACGCCGCGCGGGGCGGATGGCACGGCGCAGCCGCTCGTGGTGGTCGCCATGGGCAAGCTCGGCGGCGGCGAGCTCAACTTCTCGTCGGATATCGACCTGGTCTTCCTGTTTCCGGAATTCGGTGAAACCGACGGGCCCCGCCCGGTCTCGAACGAGGAATACTTCACGCGACTCGGCCAGGCGCTGATCCGCCTGCTCGACGCCCGCACGGTCGATGGTTTCGTCTTTCGCATCGACATGCGCCTGCGACCATTCGGCGACAGCGGGCCGCTGGTCGCGGGCTTCTCGTCCTTCGAGGACTACCTGCTGCGCCACGGCCGTGCCTGGGAGCGTTACGCCTGGGTGAAGGCGCGCGCCCTCACCGCGCCGCAGGCCTATGCGGACCTGCACGCGAACGCGGTACGGCCGTTCGTCTACCGGCGCTATCTCGACTACGGCGTGTTCGAGTCGCTGCGCGAGATGAAAGGGCTCATCGCGCGCGAGGTGCAGCG